>DATKIS010000917.1:0-6870 GCA_035543975.1 Pyrinomonadaceae bacterium | reverse complement strand
GTTCCTTCAGGGACAGCTGCTGCTGACCGTGTAGTTGGGCCCGTCATCTACCGCGGGATTCCCGTTTTGACTATTTGGCACCGTCACTTTAGCAGTCGCTGTTGATGCATTACCCGAAGCATCGACGACCTTGAAGGTAATGGTATACACCCTCCCGTTACCGCCGCCCTGCCGTTCGGCTCGAAGTTGCACCGATTTACAGTCCGCGGCAATGACGATGTCGTCAGTTGTGTTCCCATTGCCGTTGCCGGTTTCTGTCTCGTCGCTGGTTACCTTGGAGATGTAAACGCTGCCGAGGTTCACGCCCGCGTCGCAATTATCTGTAGCACTCGCCACCAGGCTTGCAACGTCGACCGTCGAATACGAGTGATTGGGCGACCAGAAAGTAATGACACTGCCATTTAGGGTAATTGTCGGCGGGGTAACATCGATAACTGTGAACGTCACATTCTTGCCGGTATAGTTTCCGGCTGTGTCTGTCGCCGTCACCGTGATGACATGTGGCCCAGGTCCCACCAGCGTGCCGGCTAAAGGACTCTGAGTGATGGTGACGGCCCCACAATTATCTGCGGCTGTACTATCGTCGCCTACATTGGGAATCGCCGCCTGACAACTCGAATCGGCCGGGGCCGATGAGTCGGCGGGAACCGTCAAAGTTGGCGGCGTATTGTCGACAACTGTGATGATCTGATCGGCCGTAGCTGAACGCCCATGATTGTCCGTCACTGTCCAGGTGACAGTCGTAGGCCCAAGCGTGAATGTGCCCGGAGAATTGTTCGTGACCGTAGATACTGCGCAATTATCGGCGGTAGTCGGTGTGCCTAATGAAACGCCGGTAGCGACACAAGAGTCGGAGTTCGTTCCGACTGTAAAGCCTGCCGGCGCCGTAATAGTCGGGTTCTCCGTATCGTTAACTGTGACGTTGAAACTGCAAGCTGGACCTGCCGAGCTGGTGCAGGTCACGAGCGTAGTCCCGACCGGGAAGTTTGAACCTGACGGATGATCGCACGTCACCGTAGCCGGACTTGGGGCAGTAGGTGTTGTGTATGTGACATTAGCGCCACACGAACCAGCTGCGTTTGAAACCGTAATGTCGTCAGGGCAGGTCAACGTGCACGAAGGAAGCGGCGCATCCTCAGCGACAGTAAACTTGACGTCATTGCGGTTACAGCCGCAACCGGGAACGTCATAGGTCACCACTCGCCACTGTCCCAGGATGCTGGTGGTACCCGAGCTGGCACACGCAGGATAAATTTCCGCATTTGAGGCAGGCAGAGTGAAATTGTAAATAAACGGATCTGAGCTTACGTGAACGGTAGTGAAGCTCGGGCCCGTCGGGAGAAAGGTGCATTCGTTAACCGATCCGCCCGCAGCCATCAGGCGCATCTGTTCAGCCGAGTTCACAATGCCGCCGGTAACCTTGATAGTCATCGACTCGCCCGGGCGGAAACTGTACTTCTCGACGCCGCAGGAATCGTAAAACTGAATGCCGGCATAAAACTGGGCGAGGTAGGTGCGCGGGCCGGGGCCATCGTAACCCTGGATACAGACTTGATGTCCGTCGCCGGTGTAGGTAATGGAAGATTGGTAAGAGTTATCTGCGACCTGAAAGCTTACGAAAGGCCCATTCTGTTCCGACACGTGAGCAAAGTAGATACCCGAATCAGGAATCGTAATCTGAACTGAACTGGACGAGCCGAGGGTAAACGAGTGTCCGGTAGTCGAGTCTACTCCAGTGACAGTGTCGATGCTTCCGCCCCCCGTGGTGCAATCAGTAGAGCTGAAAATCTGTTTCGTGAATTTCGCGGTCTCTGTCGTAGACGAGCCGATGTAGTTGCCCGACTTGATCGTGATCGTGCCGTCAACCGGCAGGAAGAGAGCATCAAGCTCAGGGGCATTGGCTAAGGTACTGTGGGAGGAAGCTGAAGAAACACTCAAAAGCGGTGACGCAATCATTAGCAAGGTTATTAGGATTCCGGCTCCTATCACCGCCAGGGTCTGGATCCTGGGCCCCTTTTGCGGCCCAGCTGATTTCCATGAGTAATGCGGGACGTGAAGATCGCGGGAAGTATTTTCGCCTGAAGCAGACATTTGGGGTTCTCCTTGCGAGCTGCAATTATGTGGTTTGCAAACTCCGCTCATCCAGGACTTGTAGGAGGCGGGTCGGGGATCAAATTGGTGAGCCGGGATATTACATCGTCCAGGAAGTCCTGACTACCACTTTCTGATTTAGCTTCGAACCCGGCTGACTTAGCTCAGGACAAAAACAATCGGACCAGACAACGCCGCACGGCGCTATCTGGTCCGACCGTTTCCAAAGCTCTCGCTTGTCCCTTGTCCCCTGGTCCTTGCTCCCTTCTGTACTGTTAGATCGCTTTCTTTTGCGCCACCCCGAGACGCCGCTGCACCAGTCGTTCAACCTGCAGCGGCACGCCGTCAGCTTTAGCTTTCCGAATGAAGTCGCTGTCGATCTTGAAGATCTGTAACCTTACCAACTGCTCAACCGTGAGGTCGGTCAAACCTTCGTTACGCACTTCGGCGATAAACGCCGGCGTGACCTTAAAAATCTGCATCTTTACCAGACCCTCAAAGGGTTCCTTATCAAAACCCATTCGCGCTACTTCCGTAACAAAGTGCGCATCGATTTTGAAAATCCGCGCCTTAACCAGGTCTTCCATGCCCAGGTTGAGAAATCCGCTCGCTTTCATCTCGCGCATGAATTTCGAGTCAATCTTGAAGATTGCCGCCTTTGCCAGATCCGAAACGCCAAGCTTGCCGAACCCCGCCGAGTTCAAATCATCAGCCAGGGCCGTCGTAATGTTCAGGGCAGTAGCGGTGAAGAGTCTATCTTCAAAACGGCCTTCCTCGGTGGATGATTCCTTTTCAAAGTCAAACCCTCGGCTCTTCATGGCCGCAACAAACGCCTGGCTTCCGGTAAAACGAAATGTTCCAGAACCCTTGCCGTTTTGGAAACTGCCTTCGCAGTCGATCGTTCCTGCCTCACGCACCAGACTGAATCTGACTGCGCCGCTACCCAAAACCTGCTCCCTTGTCAGGCCCAATTCAGCAAAATCATAAGTTTGGCCCATCTGGTGCTTCCCGCTTTTTTCGCTGCGGCGGTCAAAGTTCAGATTGAGCCTGGAATTGTCTTCAACCAGCGAGGCCGTCCAATCGCCCGACGACGAGGTCTGCGCCGAGAGATTAAGCGCCGACAATGAAGCGATGATAGCTAAACTCAGAACGGATAGGATCCACACCTTCTTTGTCATAAATTGATCTCCTCGGTTTCAGACGTACGTTTCTAAAAGGTAGCCGGCCAGCGAACCAATGTGGCTGTTTCACGCCTGGAAAACTCCCAGGTTCCAAAAAGAGGCGCGCCGGTTTCAACGGCTCGATGCCGTCCGAGTTTTTGGATCAGTAAAACTCTTTCATTTCGAGTTCCGGGAATGATATTAGTCTGCCCGGCAACCCAGGCTCTCTGGCAGTTTTTCTTCGGAGGTATCTGCTATGACTTTGAAGTCTTTCGGTTTTTACCTGTTCACCTTAGTCCTCGGTCTAGGGTTCTGCGGCGCTCCTGCGCTGGCCCTCAGCGGCATCGAAAGAAGCGCGACCGAAAACAGCCAAAACGACCGGGCCGACGATAGAGCCGCCATTCGCGCGCATATCGACAGCATTTTTCAGGCCTTTATCAAGAAAGATGCGGCGGCTTTGCGTGCGACGCACGCCGAGAACTGGCTCGGCTATCTCGAGGGCTCACGCGAAATGATCAAAGGTATCAAGGGGTACATGGAATGGAACGACGTGGATCCGCAGAGCCCTTACGGGATGAAGAGCTACAAGATGCGCGAGTTTGACATGATCTTCAAAGGCGATGCGGCGTTTGTTTGCTTCGTCGCTGATGTCGAGTCAAACACGCCGAACGGTCCCATTCATCGCGCCCTGCGCATCTCGGATTTCTATACCAAACAGAATGGTCAGTGGATCCAGAGTGGTAGCGACACGGCGCTGCATCAGGAATCGGTGGAGGAACAGCTACAGGCGCCGCGAAGCTTAGAGGACCAAATGAAGAAGCGTTTGCTCGAAGCTCGCGAAGCAGTTTGGCGCGCTTACTTCGCCGGCGATCGCGCCAGTCTCGAGAAGCTGATCCCTCAGGAAACTGTCGCCATCGAAGCCGGAGAAAAGAAGTGGTCAACGCGGCAGATGATTCTGGACGGCTCAACGCAGTTTGCGAAGAGCGGCGGTAAGCTGCTCAAGCTCGAGTTTCCGAAGACTGAAATCCAGGTCTATGGCTTCACCGCCGTGGTCTACTCAGACTATGCATACGAGCTGGAAGCCGGGGGACAGCGGATCAACCAAGCCGGCCGCGTCACTGAGATCTTCGTGCTGCGCAAAGGACAATGGGTGAATCCAGGCTGGCATATGGACAGCGGAAAGTGAATGCGTGGCAGCCTCTTACTGCGTAGGAACCGTTATAGGGACGGCACTCCGTGGCTGCCCGCACTTTCGTCTTAACCTTGCGCGAAAGTCGGGTGCCGCTTACGGAACGAGGGGTGGCCACGAAGTTCGCCAGTTAGCAGCATTCCGGTACCATGAAGTCCTTAACGACCAAATGTTTTATTTCGGATTGTTTGGTTGACTTGAATTGATCCGTCAACTAAGGTCGAAGACATAGACTTGACTGTTGCGCGTGGGTACCAACGTGAGACATCGGGTTAAAACGACGGCGCAGTGTCGTCAGGGCGATCCCCTGATAGCATTGCGCCGTCTGCATTTTGCTGCTTTATCGCGAGGCGAGGCATGCAGGCAATGCAATCGACAAACCCTCTCCCGAGAACCTACAAACGTTTCATAGGTCGGCTCCAGCGCGGCGGACCCTTATCGACTTTTTGGAAGCTTTCCTACCAATCGTCTCTTCCCAAAGGAGAAATCTCAATGGCGCGGAAGTCAGTTACCTTCACCGGCCTGCTGGTTCTTTGTTTCATTCAGCCGCTGGTGGGACACACGCGCGTTCCGGAACTTCCCGATCTGAAGATCAGGCAGTATGAGTTCGTTTCTACTAACGACAAGTGGGTACGCGTAGAACTGGTGAATGAAGGCAAGGTAGCGTCCAGCCCATGTCAGTTGGAACTAGCAATCCGGAAGATTAACGGGGTGGGGGCTACACGTTCCACCCACGAGACGGTCCCAGCCATTAAGCCAGGAAGAGAAGAGTGGGTGACTATCGACGCTTCCGGGATTCTCCAATCGGCTACAAACCTCAAAGAGCACACTAGCTTCCGACTGAGGGTAGATGAAACGAAGATCGTAGCCGAATCAAACGAAGACAATAACGAGTTGTGGCATCACCCAAATTAGCAATCCAGCCACACCAATGGCTGTCGGGGACCGGCATTCTGACGGCTTGGCTCCTGGGGAAATCTCGCTAAACCATTTGTCCTTTTCGTGAAACTTCGTGGATCCCGTTGCTTGTACCGGAAGTGCGTAATCCTTAAAACTGAATTAGCACCAACCTCACAGGCTGTGTTTCTTTTCCACCCTCATTCAACTAGAATCACGCTCGCTTTTCCAATTTTCATCAGGACGTTTCAAATGTTCAAAAAGAAATCTGTCGTATTGGCCGTAGTGATCGCAGCGTTCGTTTGTGCGTTGGTACTATCAGGAACGTTTGCAAAAGTGTCGGAGGGCATGGCTGCATCAACGGGACTTGAATCGCCTGCTCTGGGTGCGGCGGCGCGTGAGGAGTGGTCACAGTTTCGCGGACCAAACGGCAGTGGAGTCTCGGCAACAACGGGACTGCCGGACGAGTTTGGTCCCACGAAGAATGTGGTTTGGAAGACAACGCTTCCGCCCGGACATTCTTCGCCCGTTCTGACGAACGATCGAATCTTTCTTACCGCATTCGAAAAGAACAAAGACGCGGCCAAGGGAAAGGATCCGGATCACAAGCTCCTGGTCATCGCGCTGGACCGCGCCACCGGAACGAAGCTCTGGCAACGAGAGGTTCAGCGCTCGCGCGAAGGTCGCTTGCAAAACGTTAACGGACCCGCCTCGCCAAGCCCGGTCACTGACGGCTCAAACGTCTACGTATTCTTCCAGGAGTTTGGCTTAATCTCTTTCGACCGCGCCGGCAAAGAGCGTTGGAAGCTTCCACTCGGGCCGTTCAATATGTTCTACGGGTTCGGGGCTTCCCCTATCCTGGTCGACGATAAAGTGATTCTCCCGGTAGACCAGGACAGTCCCAGCTCCTACCTGATTGCCGTGGACAAGAACAGCGGACGCCTGCGTTGGAAGGTTGACCGGCCCGTGGTCATCTCTGGCTATTCGACCCCGATCGTGTATCAACCGAAGCAGGGTCCTAAGCAGATTGTAGTTCCCGAATCGTTTCAACTTTCGGCTTACTCGGTTGCCGACGGCAAGCGCGTGTGGTGGGTGCGCGGGCTGGCCTGCGAGATGAAGTCGATTGCCAGCAGCGACGGCGAATATCTCTATATCAACGGTTGGGGCTTCCCCCAGAATCAACCGGGACAGCAGGTCCCCACCATTGCATGGGATGAAGCGCTACCGAAATTTGACAAGGATGGTGATCGGCAAATTGCGAAGTCGGAAGTGTCTGCCAAAGGTTCCACAGACAAGATGCTCAAAATGCTGGATGGAGCATTCGAAGCGTTTGATATGGACCGCAATGAGAAGTTGAACGATAAAGACTGGGAAGTCTTTCGCGGAATGATGGCCTCGGAAAACGGCCTGCTCGCAATCAGACTCGGAGGCGAGGGCGATCAAACCTCCACCGCGATCCGTTGGCGCTATACCAGACCGGTGCCACAGGTACCTTCCACCCTGCTCTACAAAGGCGTGCTCTACATGATCAAC
>DATKIS010000916.1:0-3743 GCA_035543975.1 Pyrinomonadaceae bacterium | reverse complement strand
CCTGGTAGCTAACTTCACGCTTAATCCCGTGAACTACACGATCACAGTGAGCGCGTCACCGGGAGCTGGTGGCACGGTGAGCGGCGGCGGCACCTTTGCAGGCGGGAGCTCACGGACGGTTAGCGCGAGCGCGAACGCGGGGTATACGTTTGCGAACTGGACCGAGAATGGCGGCGTAGTCAGCTCGTCCAGCAGTTACAACTTTACGCTGAACAGCAATCGGAACCTGGTAGCTAACTTCACGCTTAATCCCGTGAACTACACGATCACAGTGAGCGCGTCACCGGGAGCTGGTGGCACGGTGAGCGGCGGGGGCACCTTCGCAGAAGGCAGCACGCGAACAGTAACCGCGAGCGCCAATTCGGGCTACACGTTTGCCAGCTGGACTGAGAATGGAAGCGTTGTCAGTTCATCCACAAGTTACACCTTTACGCTCAACGCCAATCGGAACCTGGTAGCTAACCTCGCCACTGGAGTGTGGGCCAATCTCGTCGGGGTCTCGGCGTCAGGAAACAGTTTGACCAAAACCGCGGCTGACGGCTGGGACAATGCCGGGGCCATCTCGACTGCGACTCTTCCGTTTGGCGACGGATATTTCGAGTTCACTGCGAATGAGACGGACAAACACCGGATGGCCGGACTCAGCATGGGGGACACGAACCAGAATTACACCGATATCGATTTTGCGATCTACCTGGCCACCGGAGGGGTAGCCTGGGTGTATGAGTCCGGCGCCAGCAAGAATGTTTACGTGCCGTACCAGGCTGGCGATCGTTTTCGCGTCGCGGTGGAAGGCGGAGTAGTTAAGTATCGCAAGAATGGAACGCTCTTCTATACCAGCACCGTGCTGCCGGCTTATCCCATGCTTATAGACACGTCGCTACACACCACCGGCGCAACCATCGCTGATGCAGTGTTATTAGCCGGTAGTCCAAACCAGGATGTGGTGTGGGCCAATTTGGTCGGAGCTGCGGCAACGGGGAACAGTCTGGCCAAGACTGCCGCTGATGGGTGGGGAACGGGCGGCGCCTCGTCTACCAAAGCGATCGGGTCTGGTGACGGATACCTCGAGTTCACTGCGACCGAAACCAACAAGCACCGCATGTGCGGGCTCGGTAAGGCCGACACCAACCAGGACTACACAGAGATCCGCTTTGCTATTTATTTGGCGACTGATGGAGTCGCCTGGGTATACGAGTCAGGAGTCAGCAAGGGTGTTTACACCTCGTATCAACCCGGCAACATATTTCGAATATCGATCGAGGGTGGCGTGGTTAGATACCGTAAAAACGGAACATTGTTCTACACGAGCAATGTGGCTCCGGTTTATCCACTCCTGGCGGACGCATCCCTCCATTCGCTGGGCGCCACCATCACCAATGCCGTTCTCGGCGGCGCACTCGTCAACGTCGGAGGTGGGGGAAATCAATTGCCGGTGGCCAACGCCGGCGGACCATACACGAGCACGCCCGGCGTAGCAGTACAGTTCAATGGCGCCGGCTCAACTGATCCCGACGGCACCATCGCAAGTTATGCCTGGACATTTGGTGATGGGACCACTGGTTCAGGTGCGACGCCTACCCACGCCTACGCCACGGCGGGGACTTATACAGTGAACCTGACGGTTACAGACAACCTGGGCGCAACGTCGAGCGCCACCACGACGGTTACGATTACGCCGCCTAACAGTCCGCAAGTCGAAAACCTGGTATGGACGCGGCTGGTGGGAGTTTCGGTATCGGGTAACAGTCTGACCAAAGTCATCACAGATGGTTTCGGCAATGCCGGAGCCTCCTCGACCAGGGCACTTGGGTCAGGGGATGGCTATCTCGAATTCACCGCCACCGAAACTGACAAGCATAGGATGTGCGGCCTCACCACGGTGGATAATACCCAGACGTACCAGGAAATACGTTATGCAATCTACCTGGCCACGAGCGGCGTCGCCTGGGTCTACGAATATGGAGTCAGCCGCAACGTCTATGTGCCTTACCAAACCGGGGACCGCTTCCGGGTGGCGATAGAGGGCGGAGTGGTCAAGTATCGTAAGAACGGCACCTTGTTCTTCACCAGCACGATTGCTCCTGAGTATCCATTGCTGGTTGATTCGTCTCTCCACACATTTGGGTCGACAATCACAAATGCAGTCCTCAGCGGCAACCTCATCACTCTGGGGGGTGGCGGACAGGCAAATAAACCGCCGGTGGCAAACCCAGGCGGGCCATACGGGGGCGCGCCCGGCGCTCTCGTTCAGTTTAATGGCGGCGGGTCAAGTGACCCCGACGGTGCGGTAACGAATTATGTCTGGACCTTCGGCGACGGCACGTCAGGCCTGGGCGTAGCTCCAACCCATGTTTATCCACTTGCCGGTACCTACACCGTCACCCTCACGGTTACCGACAATCAAGGAGCGACTGCTTCTGCCACGACAACCGTAAACATAGCGCAGGGGCCTCAGCTGTCCGAAAACGTAACCTGGATCAACCTCGTTGGAGTGACGGCATTCGGTAACAGTCTGACGAAGACTGCGGGAGATGGTTGGACAAACGCCGGCGCATCCTCGACCAAGGGCATTGCTGCTGGGGATGGATACGTGGAGTTTACCGCGACTGAAATCAACAAACACAGAATGTGCGGCTTGAGCAACGCGGATAACAATCCGAATTACCCGGAGATAAAGTTTGCCATCTATCTGGCGACTGACGGAGTCGCCTGGGTCTATGAGTCCGGAGTCAGCAAAGGCGTCTACACACCCTATCAGCCGGGCAACGTCTTCCGTGTTAGCGTCGCCGGTGGAGTGGTCAAATACAGCAAAAACGGAGTGGTGTTCTACACCAGCACGGTTGCTCCCGCCTATCCGCTGCTCGTAGATACATCGCTCCATACAACGGGCGCTACCATCACCAATGCCGTTCTCTCGGGCAACCTGCAATCACTCGTGCCGACGCTGGAGAGTGTGATTTGGGCCAACGCCATCGGAGTGTTGGCGTCGGGAAATAGTCTGACGAAGACTGCGGGAGATAGTTGGACAAATGCGGGAGCCTCATCAACCAGAGCGATTCCGGGGGGCGATGGCTATCTTGAATTCACGGCTGCGGAGACAAACAGGCACCGGATGTGCGGCTTGAGCAATGGAGACACCAACCAGAATTACCTGGAGATAAAGTTTGCCATTTACCTCGCGACTGGTGGCGTTGCCTGGGTCTACGAATCAGGGGTTAGCAAAAACGTATACACAAACTATCAACCGGGCGATACCTTCCGCATCAGCGTTGAAGGCGGAGTGGTCTACTATAAAAAGAACGGCACGGTGTTCTACACCAGCACGGTAGCACCGGCTTATCCGTTACTGGTTGACGCTTCGCTCCACACCAACGGAGCGACAATCAACAATGCGGTAATCTTTGGGAAGTTCTAAGTCAGCGCGCCCGACTGTCGCATGAGGTAAATGAACAGTTCCATGATGCGCCGGTTCTGAAGGCGGCGCTGACCGTAGTGCCGTCGCCCCACTTGAACTCGAGCCGCTCGTTGCCGGCTACGCCCGGCGAGACGATGTACAGCGCGTAGCCTTTGTTCTGCGTAGAATCGAATTTGTTCACGATGTAATCGAGCCGGTTGGCCGACGCCGCAGGCACCTGCACCCACGCATCGATAGTGAAATTGGCCGCGCCGATGTTCACCAGCTCCTTGAGGGCCAACCCGGGCGCCGCTCAGTCCGTTGCCAAGCTTGGGAAAGTGCATCG
>DATKIS010000915.1:0-4483 GCA_035543975.1 Pyrinomonadaceae bacterium | reverse complement strand
CGACGCGTAGCGGCGGCATGTCTTTAGCCCTGTCTTTTAAGGCAGGGAAAATGTCCGCCCAAGGAGGCCTCGTCGCGTCAGCGACGATTGAACGCACTCTCAACCGTCGCTAACGCGAAAAAGAGCTGGGCTAAATTCGACCGTCGCTCCGCGACGCAATGCAAACGAAGAAACCCGCGCAATCGTAAAGTCGCGCGGGTTTGGAATCATGCCCCTGGTTCGTTAAGGGCTCAGCGGGTTCTGAGCTGCTGGGTTAAGGTTTTCCCCGTTTGTCATCCTTGGGTTTGTCGTTTTGATTGTTGTTGCTGGGCGGCGGCTTCTCACCTTTTGGTTGGACAACTACTTTGTTGCCGTCCTTTGGTGGCCGCTTGTCTCCCCGTTGGCCATACGCCCCAACCGGGAGCAAACAGCCAACCAGCAGTGCCAACACCAACAATTTCTTTTTTAGGTCGAACATCGAGTTTTCCAATCCTCCTCATGCTTTTATCAAGCGCGCATGGGAGGGAGAGTTAAGAGATGCGCTGGCCTCACTGGAGCAATCACGATGCCAGAGGGGCGAGGGCCCCCATATCGTCATTTGTCTCAAGAAACTTGTCACCAGGAACTCATATCGGCACCCTATGGTGGCAGATCGCACGGTATCGTGCGGTCAGGTTCTACTGGGCCGCGTGGTCACTAGACGGGAACGACCCGTTGGAGGGCGGTAATAAAGACCTGCCACCAGCGCGGTGACCAGCTGACGGAGGTAGTTACGACCTACCAAACTGCCACCCGCTGACGCAGGTGGTTCTGACTAGCGGCGCAGGGTGACGCTGAGTGTCCCGACGTTTCCGCTGCCATCAAAGGCCCGCAGGCTAATTGTATGCTCGCCGGGCGCCAGCGCCGGCAGGGTGACGAAATACCGCTCCTGGCCACTGTCGGCAATCCCATCCTCTGGGAACAAAGGCGTCCAGGGCGTGCCGTCCAGGCTGAAGTCGGCCTTCTTAATCTTGCCGGTGGCGTCACTGACCTCGAACCCGGCCCGGCTGTTCCCACTCGATTGCGGGAGGTTAACCGCTCGCAAAGTCGGCGGAGTGTTGTCTATGTCGACCGGTTCGCTTAGACGCTCCCCGGACAATGCCTGGCCAAGTGGATTATCCGGCGCGTCTGAAGCCACGATCCTGATGACGTAGCGGCCGTCGGCCAGCGTTGCTCCATCAATCGTATAGAAGTTATCGCGTAGCTTGTCCTTCAACAGCCGGAACGTCGTTTCATTCAATGCCCGATAGTAAATGGCGTACTCCAGCGTGTCGCCGTTGCGGTCTTCCGACTGCCACTGAAACGAGCGTGCACCGCGCTGGAAAAGTCGCCGCGGAGCCACCTGTACCACGGCTCCAAACAACGCGGGGTCTAAGCCCGAAGACTCCAGATTTGGATCCACCTGGATCTGGGCGACCTGCTGAAGTCCCACTCCGATTGGCAACGCGGTGATCGCGAGCAGTTCCGGAGCAACGTTGCGAGGCAAATAAGCGAGACTGGCATCTTCCATCCAGGTTTGTGTGCCTGACCCCGCCGTCCTCATCGTGGCCCGCCACTGAATAAAGCGTGCTCGCGGACTGGAGATCTGGCTCCCGCCCGGGTCGCGCAACGCAGAGCTCCATTCGCTCCAGGTAGAGTCCGGCCGTTCGCCGTTCCCCGTGCGAGTCTGTAACTCAACGTTGCCACTCCCGCGCCACCAGATTCGGCCCCATTCGGCCGTCAGCTTTGCGTCCCGGACTGGCGATTCATAAGACCCCTCAGCTACTAATTGCGGGCCGAAGCGAAACAGTTTTCCCTGATTACTGGAGGCGGCATACATCTGACCGTCCTGCGACACAAACGAAGAGATCTGTCCCTCACTGGATTGCAGGAGGAGGGTATCTCGCCCGTCGTTAGTGACCGAATAAATACGCCCCTTCTCGGCGGTACCAATCAAGACACTGCCCGCCTGGAGTGACGGCGCAATAGAAAATGCAGTGACTGAAGTTGAACTCCACACCACATCGGCGCCGCCGTCAGGCAGAATGCGAAAAACTGCACTGCGCGCGGTTGAGACATCTGTCCGGCTGCGTGCGGGCTGGCCCGCCGATTGGACAGGCAGCCCGCTCTCGTCGATAGCCGTGATCGTTACGGAAGTGCTGGTTGCGCCGCTGCCATCCGATGGTTGCGCCACGGGAGCCGGCACTGATTGCTGGCGGCCTGATGAGGCCGCGTCGCTAAGCGCCAGCGCATAGATTGAGCCGTCAGCGGCGGCAGCGAGGGCGTGAATCTCACGCAGATGAGCATCAAACAGCGCAAAGGCTTTGCCGTCGGGCGAGATGCGCAATACCAGGCCGCCGGGATCGGTACCCGCTATCAAGTCGCCCTGCGGCGTGACCGCCAGCGACATCACGTGCGTTTGATTGGTGGCTATCAGAAGTGACGACTCGGGCTTGGCTCCAGCCGCACGGACCCTATACAGCTTGCCACTGTCGCCGGTGCCAACCGCGAGCGCTCCATCCGTCAGCACGGCTAGTGACCAGATGTACTTGTCCGCCGGGTCGAAAAACACTTCCGCGTTTCCGGTCGAGTTTAGTCGGTAGACTTTCCCATCCGGGGAGGTTCCCGCATAGAGGGAGCCATCGCGGCCAACCGCCAGCGCCGTCACATCCAATTCGGCTGCGTCGTAAAACAGTGAGCCACGTCCCTCGGACGTTACCCGATAGATCTTTCCGTCGTGTCCGGTGCCGAGATAGACGTTGCCCTGCTTATCAACCGCACTGGACCAGACAAATGCCTGTTCGGTATTGAAGACCTCGGTCAGGTTAGGCGCTAACATCAGCGCTCCCGTGTCGCTGATGGATACGCCGCGAGCGTCACCCTTGAGCAATTCCGCGCGGCTGCTGATCTCCCAGATGACGGGCTGGCCCGAGTAACCGGGGGAGGCGGAGGCGCCAATCAAAAACAGGCAGGCGAGAATTTTCGCCAGATGACTTCGTAAGTTTGCGTGAAGCATATATTTCGACTCTTTAGTTCCCTATGTATTTAGCATAAAGCGATCGCGCGGTGTTGAGTTCACTCGTGCCGCGGATAATCGATCGCGCGTCCTGAAACACGGTTAGTTCAAAGTCTCCTGTGCGAAATCGCAGCAGATAGTCATTAAATTTCACCTCGCCGGTCAGGCTCAGTCTTTCGGCCAGTTGCTCAAAATTGACCTGGGTTGATTGCGCCGGCGAAATTTGCACGGCGTCGCGACCGCATAATACCGCCGCAAAGTCTCCGGCGGTGGCCTCCAGCAGAGCGAAGTTTGCCAGGCCACAGGTTGGACAGTCAGGCGCCGGTTCGCCGGGATTGATTTTTCGCCACTCATTCCTCCAAACATCAAATTGCATCAAGGAACGGTGCAGGCTTTCCTCCTGGCCAGTCAGCAGTTTCAACGCCTCCGCAACCTGAACGGCGGCGACAATGCTGATTATCGGCATGATCACGCCGGCTGTATCGCAGGTCGGGGCGGTGGCCGCAGGTGGCGCTTCCTCAAATACACAACGCAAACAAGGTGTTTGATGCGGTCGGACGGTCATCGTGACGCCATAAGATCCGACGGCAGCGCCATACACCCAATTGATCTCGTGCTTCACACAGGCATCGTTGATCAAATAGCGGGTGGCAAAATTATCCGTGCCATCCAAAACGAGATCGCGGTCCTTGATTAGTCGCTCAATATTTGAATGATTTACGTCTACGATTTCCGGCTCGACTACAATGTCCCGGTTGATCTCACCGAGGTGACTGGCGGCGGCGACCGCTTTTGGTATCCGTTCCAATGCATCCCGCTCGGTAAACAGCGTCTGTCTCTGCAGATTTGAAGCCTCCACAAAATCGCGGTCCGCGATTCGCAGATTTCCCACTCCGGCGCGGGCCAGGCTCTCGGCCTGGGCGGACCCCAAGGCACCGCAGCCGACAATCAGGACGCGCGCTTGTGCCAGGCGGCGCTGACCCTCCGCTCCGATTCCGTTGAATAAGATTTGCCGGCTGTAACGACTGTGATCCATTATTCGAGTGGTTATCGTCGTATCTGTTTTACTGCAGCTTCAGGCGTGCCGCTTCCCGCATTACATCCTCAGGTGCATCTTTCCCGGTCCATAGTTTGAACTGCTCAGCACCCTGGGCAATCAGCATCGACAATCCGCCCAGCACTTCACAGCCCGCTTCCCTTGCCTCACGCAAAAACTGCGTCTCGGTTGGATTGTAAACCAAGTCGTAGGCCAGCCTTGCACCACGAAGCTGAGCTGCCGGCGCCGGAGTTTCGTTTTCAAGCTGCCCAACCGTACCCAAGGGCGTTGTATTTATCACTACTTCATACCCATTGAAATCCGCTTCCTCTAATTCCCCACCGGCGGCGCCAAACTCAGCGGCTAGCGCTTTTGCCTTGTCAGGATTGCGCGCGAAGATGGTCAGGTCGGCACCTTCCTGACGGAGCGCCCAT
>DATKIS010000914.1:0-3427 GCA_035543975.1 Pyrinomonadaceae bacterium | reverse complement strand
GCGAAGATTGCCGATAGCCGGTTTCCGTGGAAACTTCCCGTACGATACAGCCTTCCCCTACGATGGTATCCAATCATGCTGATCAACCTGGATCACTTGCGGCGATATACCGTCGCCCGCAACTTCTTCCAACCGACCGGGCTCAAACGTGCTCTGCACCGAATGGGCTTTGTGCAGGCCGATCCGATCCGCGCTCCGGCCCGGGCCCAGGACTTGATCCTTCGCCATCGCGTTAAGAATTATCAGGCCGGCGACCTCGAACGCCGCTACCCGACCCTCGATGTCGAAGAGGATTTCCTGGTCATCTATGGTTTCGTGACGAAACCCATCCACGCGTTAATGCACCCGCGAGAACGCTGGGAAGGCGTAAAGGGGAAGGGGGAAACAAACCGGAGCCGGCTCTTGCTCGAGTTTGTCAGGCAAAAAGGCGCAGTGCACCCGCGCGAAGTAGATGAACATTTCGCGCACGGAAGGGTGACGAACTATTGGGGCGGCTCGTCAAACGCGACCACGCACCTGCTTGAGGACATGCATTATCGAGGGCTATTGCGTGTGGCCCGGCGCGAGAAGGGGATTCGAATTTATGCGGCGCGATCAGCGGAGATGCAGGACGATGCCGGCGTCCGTGCCGGGACTGCACCGCTGCAACCGCGAGCAGGTAAGGATGCCCGCGCTCCAATCGATGCGTTGGTAGATTTGGTAGTGCGTCTCTACGCACCGCTACCTGGTCGGAGTCTCTCGTCTTTGGTGGCCCAACTGCGTTATGCGGTTCCGCAATGGCAGGGCGAACTGAAGAATGCGTTGCAGCGAGCCAAAGAGCGGCTTTCGCACGCGCAAGTCGAAGGTAAGACTGGGGCCGCCGAATGGTATTGGCCGGCTGAAGAAGATGTCTTACTTAACTGTTCGATGGCCGGGGAGCGCGAGCCTCAGAACGTAGACTACGACGTGGTGCGGTTGCTGGCGCCGTTTGACCCGGTGGTCCGAGACCGCGCTCGTTTCGAGTTGCTGTGGGGCTGGGTCTACCGTTTCGAAGCCTACACGCCGGCGCCAAAACGAAAGCTTGGCTATTACGCTTTGCCGCTACTTTGGCGCGACCGCGTCATTGGCTGGGGCAACCTCTCGGTGAAGAACCGGGAACTCAACTCTGACTTCGGCTACGTCGGAACTCAACCGCGCGAGCCAGCTTTCAAACGCGAACTAAAGGCGGAGTTGGATCGCATGCGAGTCTTTCTAGGTCTCGAAACCAAGTAAAACGGTCTACTAATTCCACGAAATCTCACGAAGGAACCGCAAAGCTCGACTCGGTTATCGGTCCTCGAAGTATCTGTATTTTGCCGAAAGCACCTCTTCCGGATCTGTTTTGACCGGGGAGGCATCAATCTGTTCGTAAAGCGGTGGCGGAATCTCGGCAAACTCGGACATGGGCTCGTAGACTTCATCCACGCCTTCACGAAAGACATCACCAATCAGCAGGTTGATAATGTTGGTCCGTTGTTCAGGATACTTGCGGAGAAACTGCGCAAAACTGAAACCATCGTTATAGAAAGCGTAGACCAGCTTCCGCATCGACTCTATACCCTGATCGAGTTTCCCTTGGAACTGACCCAGGCGCGCGGCGGAAAAGTCGCTGTGCCTAAAAGCATCATGGATAGCGTCAGCGGCCAGTTCAGCCATCTTGAGCGCGAGCAACACGCCGGAAGAGTAGATTGGATCGAGAAAACCGTAAGCGTCCCCGATGATAATAAAGCCGTTGCCTGAATTGTGTTTTGACCGGTAAGAGTAATCAAGAATCGAATAGATCTTGTCTACCCGCTCGCCTTCAGCAACCCGGTGCTTGACCGTTTCGCATCTGTCGATCTCCTCATGAAATATCTTGGCCAGGTCCTGCCCGCGGTCCTTCAGGAGATAGCCGGGGTCGGCGACGATACCCACACTCGTGAGGTCATCTTCGAGTGGGATGTACCAGAACCAGCCACCGCTGCCCGGCTGGGTGCGCAGCACCAACGTCGCTCCGCCGTTCAGGTCAGGCTCGCGGTGGGCTCCCTTGAAGTAGGAATAGAGCACTGCCTTCTTGAGTTTTGGATCGCGGACGCGCCAGCGAAACTTGTTGGACAGCATGGCGCTTTGTCCGGTGGCGTCAACGACCACGCGCGCATGAAAGCTCTCACGGGTCCCGTCTTTCAATTGCACCTCGACCCCGACAGCCCTGTCTTCCTCAAAGAGGACCTGCTTCACGGCAGCCCCCTGATGAACTGACGCGCCCTGGTCGGCAGCGTGGTCGATCAACATCTTGTCAAAAACGGCGCGGGTCACCTGCCAGGTAACGGCGCTCTCGTGGTGCATAGCTTCAAAAAAGTAGAAAGGCCGTGACTCCTTACCGGCCGGATTCGCAAACTGGACGCTGTATTTGCGGACGAAGGGACTCGCCTTGAGCTTTTCCAGCAGCCCCATGCGCTGGAAGGTCCAGTAGGTGTCGGTCATTAGCGACTCACCGATGTGATGACGCGGAAACTCTTCCTTTTCAAAGAGGACGACTTTGAGACCTTCGCGGGAAAGGATGCTCGCGATTGTGCTGCCGGCGGGACCTCCGCCGACTACGATTACGTCATATGTGTTCTTAGGGTTTTCCATGCGAGCTCAGGCGTACCTCACGGTTCTCAATTCAGGTTCAAAAAACTCGACGAGAAAGTGCTCTACTTCCAGCAGACCGGCGCGGGTCAATGTAATGGTCTCGCGGTCGCGGACAAGACGGCCCGCTTTGCTCAATTCCTCATAGACCGGCCGAAATTCCTGCCAGACATCAACGCCAAACTTATTGCGAAAATAAGCCAAGTCAAGCGAGCCAGTCTTAAGTTGCAGGATCATTTCGCGAATCAATCGCTGTCTCGGGGTTAGCGAAACCGCACGGAGCAACGGCAGTTTGTCGGTGCCAAGGATGCGCACATATTCCTCGAAGTTGTGTGCGTTCTGAAAATTCACACCGTCGAAATGCGAGAAAGAAGAGACGCCGAGCCCGATCATGTCGCCGCCATGCCAAAGAGCGTCCGTGTAAATGAACCGGCAGGGCTTCCGGGTAGTCGCCACCGTAGTGGCGCTGGCGATCTGGTAACCGTGCTCTTGAAATTGGTCGAACGCAAAGGTGAGCCAGTCGCGTTTCGTATCCCAGCCGGCGATGGGTGAGGCTACTCCCTGCTTGAGGATGTCCTGCGAGATGACCGTGTTGTAAGGCAGTTCCATCTGATAAATCGTCACTGAATCAGCTGCCAACTCAATCGCCCGCCGCACCGTGTCCCGCCATTTCTCTTCGGACTCACCCATCATGCCCGAGATAAGATCGATGTTGATTTGGGGAAAATCGACCTCGCGGGCCCACGCGTAAGCACGATAGATTTCCGGCGAAAGATGGGCGCGGCCGTTTGCTGCCAGG
>DATKIS010000913.1:0-3225 GCA_035543975.1 Pyrinomonadaceae bacterium | reverse complement strand
CGGGTTGGACTACGTACGCGGCGAGATGCAGCAAGCCGGTATCGCCATGTCGCGAGCATCCGAAAAGGTCATGCCGCTGAGTCCTCCGCTGTTGCGTTGGAGCGAGTTGGCCAAATGTGTCGACAATGATGATCGCATGGTCGGCCTGATCGGAATGATGGTTGACAACGCACTGACCGAGGCCAGGAAGTCCAATCAAACGGCGGCACCGGAAGCCCTCAGGTGGATTGAAGCGGCTGAACCATTTGCCAGGATCTTCAAGGGTCCGCTCGAAGTAGCGGTCACCCGGGCCGGACGAAAGCTCGAACTGTTTCATCGCCGCGCTTACGACGCACGTTTTCTCGAGAACTACTACCTGAGGGAAGCACAGGACGAGGCGTTTGAAGAACTCATCAACGGCCCGGACGACCTTTGGGCGCTGCACTATGTCGGTTTGGGCGGGACCGGCAAGACCATGTTGATGAGACATATTAGTTCTCAGCTGGCGCCCGACGACAAGTACAACTTGGCGGTGGCCCGGGTAGATTTCGATCACCTTAACCCCGACTATCCTTCTATTCGGCCAGGCCTGCTGCTCACCGGGCTGGCTGAAGAACTAAGAGCATATGCAGACGAGTTTACTTCCCAGAGCTTTATCGGATTCGATCGAGCTACCCTGAGGCTCCACGAAACGATCAGGAGCGAGGCGAGTTTCGGCTCGCGCGCTGGTGTGAACCTCGACGATCCAGTTTTCCAGGAGGTGCTGGAACTTTTCGTGGTCGAGCTGAAGAACTTATGGGAAAACCGCAAGCGCCCGTTGTTGATTCTGGATACCTGCGAAGAGTTGGCAAAGATTCGCCCTGACGGAAAGCCCTCCGACAGTGTTGCCGTGACCTTTGACATCCTTGAGCGTCTTCATAAACGAGTACCCGAGATGCGGGTAGTGTTTTCAGGCCGGCGCCCGCTGGCCTGGTCCGGGCATGAATGGGTTTTTTCGACTCAGGCCGTGCAGGAAACCAAAGACGGAAAGTTGGAGGATCATCGGAAGTATCTAAGGTTGCATGAGATTCGCGGGTTTACTCGGGAGGAGGCGCTCGAACTCCTCCAAGGCTTCGAGAAGAAGAAACGGGTCGTCAACCCGGATTTGTACGAGTCGATTCTCAATCAGAGCAGTGCCTCGGATCAGACTTTCGACAGCCGGTTTGAATTTAGCGGCAGGCATCCCTCAATTGATGTAGACCCGCGCTATAACCCGTTTGACCTGGATATGTATGCCTCGTGGTCTTGCGACGACGAAACCCTGGACACCAAAAAACTCGAAAAAGGCGTGCATTACTACGTCCGCGAGCGAATCGTCGATCGGGCCCACCACCTGGTGAAAAAGTATTTGCCCGAGATCGTGCTGCTGGGAAGGTTTGACCGCGACATGATGCGCGAGTTGATCGCGTCCGGCGGCGATCAGTTTGAAATGCTGTTTCCGGAGTTGATTGACCAGGAATGGATCGACGTCGATCGCGTCCCCGGCCAAAGCGCCACGGTCTGGGCTATGGACAACGTGATGCGCAAGCGTTTGTTGAATTATTACGCTGACGCTGAGGGTGGCAATCTGAACACCGCCGCCACCAAGGCCGGAAACTTACTCTACGACCTCACGCTCAAGCGAGACTGGAAAGACCTGACTGCTCCCTATTTCGACTCCGCGCTTCGCACCCTTGGTTCCAACAAGGTGAAAGCCGCCGAATGGTGGCACAAGGTCGAGGCCAAGTTGGCCGAAAGCGGCGAATGGAACTGGGCGCTGACCCTGACCGATCTACTGCTGGCTGAAGGTGGGCCGGTCGCGAGGGCCGATATCACGGCCGGGATGAAACCGGAACACGAGAACGTCCTGCGACCGGCGGTGCTGGCCACCCGGGCCGCGGCCCTGACGCACCTTAAACCGCTCGAGGCTAAGAGCGTTTGGGATGAGGTGCTGGAAAAAGCTGATCGGCATCCGACCAAAGAAGGAGCACTGCGGTTGAAGTTTCGGGCGATTGCGGGGACTATTGCGAGCTTTCGCCATCCGGAGTCCGCGCTGGAGGCGCCTGCCGCCATCGTCCGCTGTTTGAAGGCCCTTCAAGAGATGCCGGCAGATTGGGCTTTGCTGGATTCGCAAGCCGCGGCGTCGCTGGTGGCTATGTTTGAAGGACTGACTGAGATGTTCGAAAGGATGGCTCATGAAGGGGACTTCGAGTCCGTCACCAAGTTGAGTCCCGTTGCCAGCACACTCATCGTTAACACTCAAGCCCACGTTTATGGCACCAAAGACATTCCGAGCCAGCTGCCGATCTTTTTGGATTCGCTCAAGGCGCGGTATGCGCTTGCGACTGGCACCACGTCTGACGCCGACACGATGTTTGAAAGCGTAGTAGATGATCTGGCTACCCTCGGAGCTGTTTCGTCCACGCAGAATTGGCTTGACTGGCATCGAGCGGAGGATCTTCCGTCCCGCATTCGGCTCCAGTACATACGGGCAATGTATCCCGCCTATCTTAGTGCCGAAGCAACGCTGAACCGTGTCGGTGAAGCGCCTGCGACGGCGACAAATCTGGATGCAGATCGGCTAGCGTCAGCTGTGCTTGATCTGAGAGGCAGTATCTCGGTGCCACCTCAGGTCGAGGGTTTCCAAGAGGACATAGAGCGTTCTTTGGCGCTTAGAGCAGTTACGCCTTCATGCAATGTACACCGAGACGTCCCGCCATATTTCGCTTCACTGCTCAAAACCATGGCCGCGTCCGGCTTGATTGATGAGGTGGTCCGACAGGGTCTGAATATCTCAAAGGAAGCCGAGATGAAGGGCGACACTCGTACGCAACACGCGGCCGACCGGTTGATGTCGCGGTTGGCCTATCGCTTCCGTTTGCGAGATGAACGCAGCGTGGCTTTGGGCGGCAGCCTCGAAAGCTCGAGCCTGCTCGGGGATATTGAGAACCGGTTCATTCTGGCCGCGCTTGATGGAGCAAAGTCTAAAGAGAAGCTTGACGGATATCTGGGGAACCAGGCTCTGGACATTAAGCTTCCGCGCCATGCCCGGTTGGCCCACATCGGTTGGCGAACTGGCAGACCCTTAGTTGATCCGCAACTGATAAGATTTTTCGGGGATGACTTCAGCTTCGAGGAGCTACTGAGAACCCTGGATCGCTCTGGCATGAACCGAATCGATTTGAAAGAAGACTCGGGTATCAATCTGGTAAGCAGATTCGGCGACTT
>DATKIS010000912.1:0-3456 GCA_035543975.1 Pyrinomonadaceae bacterium | reverse complement strand
AACTGCCCGCCCGCTGAATAGATGAAGCGCCCGTCGGTGGCTAAGGCGATGTGCGACTGTGGCATCTTATCGGGCATCGGAATCTGATCACCCCAGCTGCAGCGGGTCAGGTCCCATACATCGATTACGCTCAGGACCTTGTTTTGATCCACGTAACCGCCAATGCAATAGAGCAAGTTGCCGATTTGGATCGCGCCGGCATCGAGCCTCGGAGATGGCCCGGAAGGCAGCGTTTCCCAGACGAAGTCAGACGCAGGGCCCGGTCGTCGGGCTAGCAGCCGGCGACCGGATTGCAAGAATGAATCCAGGAATGAAACTGAAGAAAAGCGTCGCATCGTGTTTCTTACACTATTACAGCACCGGCGCACCTGTGAAGCGAGGGCCAGAAAGCGGTACTGATACAGTTTGGTATGCGCGACCTACTTCTTTGCGGATCTGAGCGATGCTTGGCGGCATTTGCGGTAAGAACCGGATAACCGCAAAGATCGCCAAGAGTCGCGAAGGGCCGCAGAGCGAAACTGCCTCAGTACCGATTACTCAGCCAGATTGCGGGTTTGTGCTAATCAATTCCGATAGGTGGGAAGAGCTTTGCACAAAAAGTCGCTGAGGCGAGTGCGGCTAGTGCCGTTCGCCGTATTAGCTAACGGGATTACGCGGAGCGCTCTCATTAGCCCCGTGGCTTTAGCCCGGTGATCCAAATCCATTTTCCTTGACCGTTTTAACGGTTTATCGCGGAAACTGAAAACTGTTGAAACTGTTGAGTGATCGTGAACGCCACTGTGGGTCACCGGGCTAAAGCCACGGGGCTAATGAGATCGATCCGCGGCACCTCATGTAATTAGGCTTTTTGCGCAAAGCCAGGGGAATTAGGATCGAGGAGATTTACGGAGCTGCCCAAAAAGGTAAGTGCAGGTAGGCGGTTGAGAACGACTCGTCGAGCTTGAAATCGCGTTTGATGATTCTGGCGGGATCAAAGAACCACAGACCAAGTGGATCGCCGCGACGGCTCTTGTCAAACCACGCCCACGGGGGTCGGGCCATATTCAATCCACCTGAGTCGCCGGCAAACGACGAACCGAGGGCCCCAAGTTTGATCTTCTTGACGGTTGCTCGTCCGTTTGACTGGACTACGCTGATCGAGATTTGAGCAAAGTCGTGCAACGTCGCGTAAGTTATCCCCTTGTCGTTTGTGGGAGTCCGCGCCTTCGGCCAGAGGGTGGTCTCAATCGGCAACAACTCATAGCCGACTGAATCATCATTGTGTTTGTCAGGATCTTCGGCTGCTCCCGCAAACTTGTAGATCAAAAACTTCTTCTCCCCGATTTGGTTCTCATTGCCGGAGTAAGCCTCAATGCCGTGGCCTTTCGGTTCTACGTACAGCAGCACCCGTTGCCCGTCAGTCTTGAAAACACCGAAACCCTTTGGCGCTGACTCACCTGCCAGATAAGGAGAGAAGTCGCTGTGGGCCAGGGTTTCGACGAACACGATACGGGCGCGTTCCAGCGACTTCCCATTTTTCGCCACGACAACCAGGGCGCCCTCCATGTCGTTTTCGTGGGCGACACCTGCTTCGGCTATCAATCCCGTGGGATCCTCGGCGCCGCCGCGTTTGACGCCTTCGCGAATTATCTCGCTGAGAATGCGTCCCTTTCTTTCACCACCTTTGTAGTCGCGTGGATGAAACGCAGCGTAGTGAATAAAGTAATGAGTTTGGGTTTCGGTGACTGAATAGTAAATGTAGGCTTTCAGAGGAAACTTCGGGTCGTCAGTGTGTTCCCAATTGTTGTCGCCGCGCCAGTCGCCATCAAAGTCGAAATTTGTAATGTAGTCGCTGCGGGGTTTGTCTCCGAGGGCCTGGTAAAAGACCGGAGCAAAGCGCGCGGCAATCGCCCGGTCGGCGACGCGGTCCGCCGCAGTGCGCGCAGAGTACGACGCTGATACGGGCGCGCCGAGAGCACACCCGCACAAACAGAGGACTAGCACCGCGCGCAGCAGCGTGTTTGACCAAATCAAGGTGGGGCGTCTCATCTGGAAGCTGGAACCGAGTTCCACGGCTTAACTGAAAAGTCCGCCAACCTTCGAGGCGATATCTCCCGCCACATCACCAACACCACCGGCAGCGCCGTCGACGACGTTATCGATCTGACCGGCAATCGGTGCCGGCAATCTGGTTTTTACGAAATCCAGAACCGTGGTTACTGCCGAGCGGGCCTGGTCTTCTGATATTCCGGTCTTGGCAGTTACTTGCTTGATAAGTTCTTCCATGTTTGTCTCCTTCGTTTGTTTGTGTCGGACAAGAATCGAGTTATTCCCACGCGGGAGCTGTTTGGCCTTGCGCGTCCCGCCAGGAAGGCGCCCAAGCGAGCGTCACTAGTTTGACCGTGATGTTTGATTTCTTAGGTTTCAAACTGACAGTCTCGAGTTGTTCTGTTTGCGGGTCGATCGACCTCTCAATCGCCGCCGTTTCCTCTCTAAACTGCGCGTCCAAGTCCGTCAATTGTTGATTGACGGCTTCAACCGTTTCCTCAGCGCGCGTGACATCCTGAGCTTCCTTCATTGACCGGCCCACTCCCCGAGCCGCGGAGGTGGCCCGGCCCAGCGTAGACAAGCTGATTGCCTTCCGG
The DNA here is from genome assembly GCA_035543975.1 of Pyrinomonadaceae bacterium. Taxonomy (GTDB): domain Bacteria; phylum Acidobacteriota; class Blastocatellia; order Pyrinomonadales; family Pyrinomonadaceae; genus PSRF01. Next base: position 832 of record DATKIS010000912.1, on the reverse strand, counting down.
CCCATGAACGAGGAAAGCAGGGTGGCGCCAAACGAAATTGCAGTCTGCATTTTCGAACCTTTGGCCTGCTCTGCCTCGCGCTCGACGGCCTGTTCGGCGCGTCGTTTTTTCTCTTCCAGAGCAGCAATTCGAGGCGCGTACTTCTGCCGTAGCTTTTCGGCCGCCGCATCGCGCTGCTCGCGGGCTTGCTGCTGCAGACGAACGCGGAAGTCGCGCTCGGCTTCGCCCGGGTTAGAAGCAACGTCGAGGCTGGGGCTTTCCAACAGATCGAGTTTTTGCGTCCGATAGAGCCAGGTGGCCAGGTCTTTCTTCCATGATTCGTAACTCTTGGGTTTGCTGGCGCTGCTGGGAAGTTCGGCAAACTCGGCGGCGGTTTCTTCCGGCGGCTGTTCCAGATCCTCGATCGGCAACTCAACTGCGGAACCTTGTCCCCAATCGACGGCGACCGGTCCGTCAGTGATGGGAACCAGCAACGTGAGCTGCTGGGAGAAGTCGATTGTCTTTGAGTCGCTGTAGCCCACTTCGGCGTAGCCGAGCAACGCAGGCTGATAGACAAGTGTAGAGCCTGCCGCACTACTGCCGCGGGCGGGAATAAAATACTGCATGATTCCGGGAGGCAGGGTTGGACGCTGACTCGCCGCCGCCGGCTTTGCCTCGGTTTGGGCGGCAGGCGCCGGCGCTGCGGTTACGTTGGCCACCACCTGACTGGCCGCTGCCGCGGCTGCAGCCGGTGGCGCCGCTGCGGCCTGCGCCTTTACCGGTTCCATCAGTGATTTGATCTGGGTGCGGGTGAGCGGTCCGCGCAAATAAGACATGTCCCAGCGGGTCTCAA
>DATKIS010000911.1:0-3774 GCA_035543975.1 Pyrinomonadaceae bacterium | reverse complement strand
CAGATGCTAGAGGTCAGATGCTAGATGCTAGAGCCAGATGGTGACATCTAGTTTCCGCTGACATCTCACATCTGACATCTCACATCTGATCCCTGACTGTTGACAACTTTAGACGCTATCGGCGAATCTAACCGCAGCCTGCCAGCCCCCCGGCAAGTCAGGAAAGGCCCGTCATTATTATGAAAAGAAGTTCCCTCGCCGGAGCGTTGCTGATCTCCGCTATTGCACTGGGCGGCGCCGCCCAAGCACAAACACAAGGTAAGGCCCAATCATCTAACTCAGAATCCCGTACGCGGAGCACTCCCACAGCTTCGCCCACTCCTCCGCCAGTGCATTTATTGCCGCCACAGACCTATCCGCCGCCTTCGCAGAGCGCTGAACCAACTCAACGACCGGGCGCAGTGGTTGGAAATCAGCCTGACGCCAAACCGGAAGAGGTCGGACCAGCCGCAACTGAGCGCCGGCCCGAGTCGTCTCCACTCGCGTCGCGTACTTTGTCGCCGCAAGTAGTTCAGGCGCGCATCACCGAGGCCGAACGCATGCTGAGGTCGCGTCCGTTACCTACGGCCATGACCTCGCCTTCAATCCAGTTAGTAACTTTGGCAGCTCTTGAGCGCACCAGTTCCAGAGTCCACCTGGTAACGCTTTACAAAGACTCCTTCCTAAACAAGGGCGGTGAATTGACGATCACGAGTTCGCTCGGACTTCCGTTAACAATTCGAATCCTCCGCTCAAACTTCGTCAACACCGCCGTAGCGATTTTTGATAACCAGGGAAATTCGCTGGTGCCACTGGTGGTCGAATATCCAATCGAGAAAAAGGGCGTCTTTCGCGAGATGGCCTACTACACTTCAGCGCATCCGGCGCTGCTTTCACCCGACCTGACAAGGTCGGGCCGAGCTTATGTCCACCGGATGATTGACCTCGCCGCCTTGCGACTACGCGAAAAGGGAAAATTCATATCACCGCAGATAATCACCGTGGCGGAGCGTCTTTGTCTGGTTGAACATGTAGACCACGAGCGGTTTCGACTGGAAAACCGCCTGGCACTGTTTGACGAAATTTATTCCCTATACGCCTTGAATGAGCCCGACACTTATCGTTATTCGGTAAGCACGGCCGGTGCAGGCGGGATGGTGCAGATGATTCCGTGGGCCTATAACTTGATTAGGCAGCGCCACCCGCAGGTTGGACTCACCCCCGATTTCGTGGTCGGCATGCGCACTCATGCCAATGCGCTCGAAGCGATGCTCCTCTACATGCAGGATACCTGGAACGACCTCTCGGCAAATGAAGACGTGCAATACGCGCTGCGCGCCGGCTTGGCTACTCAGCCCGAACTGCTGGCAGCCGGTTACAACTCGAATGCCGCCCGGCTGCCGTTATACATCAGGCGGGGTGGTGCCTCCTGGAGGATACTGATTCCGCGCGAGACCCAAATGTACCTGCAGATCTATAAGAGCGTAGAAGAGCTTATTCCGCAGAAGCCGCCCGTTGCGTCCCCGGCCCGGGAGCCAAACCAGTAACGAATTTTGCCAGGCTGACTCAGCAATCCATTAAGTCACACGAGTTGGACTAACCCTCTTCGTGGGTTTTCGTGTACCTTCATGGGCCGTATCTATTTCCGACTACAGCGCGAAACCTAACATTATGAAAAATCAGTTTGCCGCAAATTCAAACCGTATTCGCGTCCTCATTTTCTGCACCTGCTTGTTGTCGGTGGCTTGTGCCGGAGTGATAGTCTCGGCTGAGAACCAAACTTCAACGCTTCCCCAAACTCCAGCTCCCGAAAAGACGGTTGAGCAGGTGCAAAAGAATATTCAGATACTGAAGGGATTGCCTCAGTCCCAGTTAGTTCCAGTCATGAACTTCGTGAGTGTGTCGTTGGGAGTGAAGTGCAACTTCTGTCATGTGGAGAAGGACGGCACCTGGGACTTTGCTTCCGATGAAAAGGAGCACAAGGTAACAGCACGCGAAATGATCAAGATGCTGCTGAACATCAACAAGACGACGTTCAAAGGAGCGACCGAGGTTACCTGTAACACTTGTCATCGCGGACGATCGCACCCAGCCAGCGGTGTCCCATTTCCTTTGCCGCCGCCTGCTGCGCCCGCTGCCCCAACTTCCGCTGAGGCTAGGCCTAAAGAAACCCCACCTACTGCCGAGCAAGTGCTCGACAAGTATGTCGAAGTGCTGGGAGGCAAAGCCGCAATCGACAAATTGCAAACGCGAGTAATGAAGGGCTCCTGGTTGGCCGCAAACGGAATGACCCTGGGCTACGAGGTATACCAATCAGGCCCTGATAAGGTCTATACAGTTGTAAGCATCCCGCAACAGGGTGTCCTGGAGAAAGGATTCGACGGCGCGATCGGCTGGGAGAAAAGTTCTGCTGGTATTCGCACGCTCGAGGATCCGGAACTATTTTACCTGAAGCGTTACCCTGACATATTCAAGGACCTCAAACTCAAAGAGCAGTACACGCGATTGTCTTTTGCGGGGAAAGACAAGATCGACGAAAAGGAAGTCTACGTTCTCAGGGGTACTACGCCCGACAACAAAAGAGAGCGGCTTTACTTCGACGTTCAAACTGGTTTCCTGCTACGTCGGAGCGTGAACGTGACGACCATGATTGGCGTGATCCCTGAACAAGTTGATTTCGACGACTATCGCGATGTTGGAGGCATGAAGCTTCCGTTCACAATTCGCGTCTCATCGATTGACTCGTTCTTTAATTCAACCCGGAAGTTCACTGAAATCAAGTTGAACGTGCCGGTCGACGCTACGAAATTCACCAAGCCAGCCGGGGCTGAGGTGAAGTCACCCAGTCGCTAATGAATCGAAGCTGTACGGTTACACTGCGCTTCAAGCAGTGGACCTGCAGCAAAAGACCGACTAATCCCAGAACAATCCTGCCTTTCAACTGGAAACCCCGCTTGCCGGCAAACGACAATGCGGGGTTTTTCGTGCGTTTCATCTCTGTCACTAAATGGAATGTCTATTGCTCCCATGGATACTTCCAATTTTGGAAAGCAAAACTTTAGTAAACACGAGGAGAACTAGTTTGTATAAAAGAATTTTTACGTTAGTCGTTTCGATGGTGATTCTGGCTACTTCGTTTGCGTTTCAGACTGCTCAGGCTCAAGGGACAGCTGCGGCTAAGGCTCGACTGAAGGTAGAGTCGGTTGGAGTGGGCTCGAAGGCTCGCGTGGAAGTGAAACTCCATGATGGAACCAAGCTAAAAGGTTACGTCAGCTCCAAGGAGCAGGACGGCTTCACAGTTACCGACAGCAAGTCGGGCGCAAGCAGTGTCGTACGTTATGATGAGGTTTCTGAAGTGAAGAAGTCAGGCGGCGGGGGACCTTCAATGAAGACCTGGATAATACTGGGCTCGGTGGCGGCAGGTTTGGCAGTTACCTGGGTGATAGTGAAGCCGGTGTTCTGCGATGGTGGCGCGCAAACCCGCGGTATCTGCTAAGTCGCAACTTGAGTACTATTCGCAGATTGGTAAACGATCCACGAACTCACGCGAAGTTTGACTAGATAGTAGTGTCGCTTCTCGTGATTCAGTGGATCGTTTTACTTTGTCGACAGGCAGCGTCCGCTTTCTCTCTTTGGCTGCCACTCTCTTTTCAAGTTTCCTTCGTTCCCCCTCATCGGTAGAATCTCGGGGCGGTATTCAACCGCCTGCCAGGATTAACTGAACAATTCTTATCCAAGGTAGCGTCGACATAGGAGTGCTATGAATGCGGGTTGCCATATACACTGCAATTTACG
>DATKIS010000910.1:0-4108 GCA_035543975.1 Pyrinomonadaceae bacterium | reverse complement strand
CACGTCTTTATGCGTCAGCTTGTTCAGTTCCCGTTGCAGGGAAGCGGGCGTGAAATGTCGCGATACTTCGGCGAGTTTGGCCATGGAGTCAGGAAATGATGCTTCTATCAGAAGGGCGTCCAGGCTTGGTGCGCGATTGATCACGGACCAAAACTCGTCCGTCTCGTAGGTATCAGAACTAAGGGCAACTGTCTTCCGGCCGTCTGAAACAATCAACCCGACGGTGGGAACGATGTGATTCACCGCGACCGCGGTCACCGTCAGATGCGCGACCTTAAACTCCTCCCCGGTAGGAATCGGGACATACTCCATTACCCGCCCGAACTCGTTTTTTAGTTCGGAAAACCTCGGATAAACATTCCAGTTGAATATGTCGCGCTCCAGCAGATCGATTACTTCAGGCGTGGCATAGACGCGGATTGGGCTTTCCAGCGTGGGAAACAGATCGTCAATGAAGATTGGCAAACTGGCGATGTGATCCATGTGGGGGTGCGTGACGATGACGTCGCGCACCTTTGCCCGCTGTTCCCCCGTCGTAGCCAGCGCGATACTACCGGCGTCAACGGCAACGCACTCGTCGATAAGGAAACAAGTCAGACGTTGTTCGGAAGTGGCGTGGCCCTGACTATCAAAGGTGCTGTGTAGGAGTTGGATTCTCACTGGTTGTTGGGGGACAAGATCACCTTTGCGATGTCGCGTTAGTATAAGACAAACGTTCAAAAATGGGCGAACTTTTGTTGGCCTTGGCCGGCTTTCATTTACTTCGCAATCGCTGGAGCAACTCCGCCAGCGCTTGGCGGTAGGCAGCTTCGCGTTCGTGAGCATCAGCCGAAGAAATGCCCCGGGCCACCCGGCTGCGGTGAAAGGCGAGTTCACTCGCCGTTTGGTTCAGCCGCCTGGCAGCTTGCCAGCTACTGAACCCACCACGAGAAAACGCATTAAACGAAGCGCCCATGCGACCCCTCAGAGTGCCAAGCTGGTTGTATTCCTGCTGGGTTAGGAGTCCACCATGAAAGTCCGGAGTCAGGAACTCACGAACGATCTGGCCCTCGCGGCGAAGAGCCAGGGCGATAACCACGAACATGATGAAGAACGCCGGGATCATTATCAAGATGTACATCAGGATGAATCCGGGGCCGCCAAAGAGAACGGCCGATCCATTCCAGATGGCGTGCATGGAAATCGCTGCCAACAAGCCAAAGACCGGCGCAATGAACTTTACGAGCGTGTTCCGTGACTGACGCGCCAAACCCAAACCAATTCCGGTCAGGCTGGTGAACATCGGATGGGAGAAGGGTGCGATGGCTCCACGAAGGATAAAAGTTAAGGTGAGTCCCTCGCCCCCGGCCTGCATTACCGCGCGACCGTAATATTGAATGTTCTCGGTCATCGCGAAGCCCAGGCCCACCATGGCGGCATAGACAATGCCGTCGATTACGCCGTCAAACTCGTCCTTCTTCCAGAAGAAAAAGATAAACAGAATTAAGGCCTTCGCCCCCTCTTCCACAATCGGGGCGGAGATAACCGCACCGTAAGTCTCGGCCGCCCTCACGTCATTGGTGAGCAACACAACCGCAACCGACCCCGCGGTATTGATAACAAAGGCAAAGAACACCGCCACCAGCGCACCCCAAAAGAAGGCTGTTGCCAGCATCCAGTAGGGCTCAGCTTCATAACGATCAATCCAGAGGACCAGGGCAAGATAGATGGGCACCGGCAAAGTGGCGGAGACGAGCCCGATCAAGAACGCAACCGGCCCGGTCTCCACACCGATCAATAGCAGGACCAATAATCCCAGGAGCAGGGCTACGAGAGCGGCTATGATGCCGACGATTATCTTGATTGCGCTGCTGCTGGCTGGACGGGGCATCGCCATCGGAGGCGAAAAATTCCGATTTCCGGCAATAGGGGGTCGTGGATTATTAATCATGATAACCCTAACTCCTGTCGACGACGTTTTAGATTCGGAACTATTAGCTCCAAAGACCTTGAGACCTTGATGGTGCGGCTGAGTATATACAGAGAACTATTCAAGGGCTAGCTTTTGGTTCAAGTCAGCAGCTCAGGCCGCAAAGCTCCGAGCGGTTTATCGTCGCCGAAGTGGAAAGTTGGTGCAGGTTCGAAGTGATGCTGCACCGCCGGCAGCGCGGATCTCAACGGGCGCATGTTTGGGCCCGACCACCATCGATTGAATAAGTCGCTCCGGTTATCCAGCTAGCGCGCGGGGAAGCCAGGAAGAAAATAAGCTCGGCTATCTCTCGTGCGTCGCCAACCCTGCCGAGCGGATGGGTTTCCTTAGAATGTTCGAGAAAGGCCGAGTACTGTTCCTCAGTCATGCCACCGCGTTTATGTATTTCCGTGACCACCACACCGGGGTTAACTGCGTTGACGCGCACGCCCTTTCCCGCGAGTTCAAGGGCGGTACACCGGGTTAGCTGGTCGAGGCCGGCTTTCGAGACGCAATAAGCCAGGACTCCGGGAAAGGCACGCAGACCGGTTACACTGGACACATTGACGATATTGCCACGACGTTCAATGATTGTTGGCAGGGCCTTTTGCATTAGCATGAAGACGGCGCGCAGGTTGATGTCGAGCATTGCGTCCCAGGCTTGCAGGGCAGTGGTTTCAATTGTCCCGGAGGAAATGTGGCCGGCTGCATTGACCAGGACATCGATGCCCCCAAAATGTTCGACTGCCTTCCTCACGACCTCTTGCGCTTCGACTTCGATCGACAAATCTGCCTGAATAGCCAACGCCCGGGTACCCAGTCCGGCGATCTCTTCAGTTAGTTCGTTTAGCGCAGTCTCCTTTCTACCTACTGCAGCGATGTTTGCGCCGGCTTCAGCAAAGCGCCTAGCGGTCGCTTTTCCAATCCCTGAAGTGGCCCCAGTGATGAGCACAATTTTGTCGGCAAACTCTTTGTCCATTCTATTTTCCTTATGGTGATTCGGTTTTCGGGTGATGCACAGCTATCATATATTGACAGCGCTGGAGTAAAAAGAAGACTATTGAGCGTCTCAAGTTTTGACGCGCTAGCGAAATATCGTTTTGCCTCCGGCCAATACGTCCAGTTAACAGTATTGGCCGCTTTTGTAATCTACCCTGAGGGAACATCCATTTGGGCAACAACTCCGCGAATGACTTCTTTCCCAGGTCCGTACGCTCTCACGTGCACAACTATGCCGAATCAGTGCACCGGCGCGCGTCCAGAGCAAAGATGCCGTCAAGCACGGGATACCTTTTAGGCGCACTGGTGGCCGCCGTAGCATTGTTTCTGGCCCTCTGGTGGATGCTCATTAGCGGTGGAGATGAGGCTCCATGGATTCCGGCCGGTCTGGCAGCTAGTGTAGTGCTACTGGTGGTTTTGTCCGCCCGCGAAGTTGTAATGAGACGGGCATGGACGCGCTACCTTCTGGAACATGGCGAACGCCACACCAGATCGAGTAGTAGCAGGAAAGGCTCCAGCGGCAAGACGCATTCGACCTCGATGCTCTCAGCCGCGTGGCGAAGAATTCAGACTCAATCGGAAGAGGCAGATTCGGCGGCTAATCCCGAGTCACACTTTGATGTTTTCCAGCTTTGTCAGGATTATCTCTCAACTACTGACGAAACCCTGCGTTCAAACAGTCTGCCGGCGGAAAAGCGAATCGCCATCAGGGCCGGTCAGGATCGCATTCGGGCCATTCAGAAACATCACCTGCTGACCTGGGCGAGGGATTCATCGCGTTCCCTGACATATGAAGCACAGCAACGCGCCCGCACTTCGGATAAGATCGAGGCGGCCAATCGTGCCCTCCATTGCCTTGAATCAGCGCAGAAGTTCTATCCGGATGAGGCGGAATTACACGACTCGAGCGTGGCTATTCGCGAGTTTATCGCCTCAGTCAAGGTGGCGCATTGGGTGGAATTAGCGGAGCGCTCGGCATTCAAAGGCCACTATCTTCGGGCGATCGAGCGATATAAGGATGCTCTGTTCTACTTGGATCGTGAAACAGTAAAAGAAGAGGTGCGGATCGCCGGGGCGCAGCGGATTGGACGCGAGATTGAGTTGTTGCAGTCTCGGCTGAGCAGTGCACTTAGCCAGACTTCCGGGGATGCCAGAAAAAAC
>DATKIS010000909.1:0-9033 GCA_035543975.1 Pyrinomonadaceae bacterium | reverse complement strand
TCCCCGGTAGGTTTCGGCAAAACGTTGATCGTCGAAAAGCACCCGCGGCACTCGCTGAGAATCAAATCTGCCAAGTAGCTCACGCAGGCGAAGGCTCGCAGCGCGGCGGTAGTGAAGGGCAACCGTCTGCGGCGCCCGCTTGAGAGCATGCGCCATCATGTCCGCCACCACCAGAGCGCGTGGCTCCCGCAGCGCGTCTAAGCGAAATCTGCTTCTTAAGTAATCCTTCCATGGCGTGGGAGCGCCCTCGGTATCGATCGTCTCGCCGTCCCAGTTCAGCAGTTCCTGAATATGCAGCCGCCTCAGCAATTGTTCGACTTCACTACTTTCGAGCCGCAAACGCTTTCGCCAGACTTCAAAGGAGACCGTGCGCATACCTCCGCCTGACGTCACCGACTCGCAAAGGAGGCGAACCAGTGCACGCCGCGTCTCCAGCGCCGGCGCCAGTCGATCGAGGAACGAAGTGAAGTAACGGTTAAGCCGCCCGCCCAGAATTTCGTCAACATACAGCCGCTCGCAGCTGAGGTATGAGTCCAGCGACAGATGTTTCTCCCGCGCGGCTTGAAGCATGGAACTGATAAAGAACGGACTTCCTTCGAGCTGCTGCACCAATAGGTCCTGCGTTTCATCGCTCACTTTCACCTGTTGCCGGCGAGCCACGCTGGCAACCAGTTCGCGAGCTTCTGCAGCGTCCAGGCCTTCGAGCCGCATAACGTCGAGCGAGTCAGTGTTGCCGCCGGCCCGCTCAACCGCATCCAGGATTTCCCGACGCAGGCCAGCGAGCGCAAACGGCGGCCCGACAAAGCTAAGTGCCCTGACTAATTCAGTGGCCAGGGGCACCTGGGCATCGCTGAAACTAGCCAGGTGGACCGCCTCAAAAAGAACGCAGGGACGGGCATTGCCCTCCGGGACGCGCTGCGGAGCAGTTAAACAGAACCTGACCAATTCCCGATCGTCATCGTCAAAGCGACGCCGGTTATACGCCTCGACGAGTTCTTCAATCCAGGGATGATCGGTGGCAGGCGCCAATTGGATCAGGTCATCCAGCGTGAGCGACGCCTGGCACAACGAGGGCTCGGCGCGGCGAAAGGCTATGTATTGCAGTAGGAACGTATTCAGGAATTCAATGGCCGCGCTAACTGCCGTGGTTTCAGTCAGCGGAAGCGCATAGTAAATCGGAACCACATGTCCCTGCCGCCGGAACAACTCGTCATAGGTCTGCCGGAGCAATTCGGACACGCCTGCCAGCGGCGTCAGGAGAATCAGAAGTCCGCGCGTGTCAGTCGAGCGGGTGGCAAGCGCCACGAGTTGTTGGAGTTCGGCAGTCCGGCCAACAAACTCTTCGCGTGATACGCGGCCGAGGATTTGCCGCATTTCCTCCCGTCGTGACGTCATCTGGTGGCGATTAGATTGTCGACGTAAAACTCGATTCGGTTTTTACCGAGGTGCTTGGCGTTGTAAAGGGCGCGGTCGGCGGCAGCGATTACGCTGTCAGGCGTATCAATATGCTTTCCGAAAGTGGATATTCCGATACTGATGCTGACGGTACCCCGCGGCTGTGATTTGCCGTAGGGATAATCGGTTTCAGTCACCTTCTGCCGCATTCGTTCGGCGATCACGCCCGCTTCGCTGAGATTCGTCTGTGGGAGCAGGATGCAAAACTCTTCACCGCCGTAACGGCAGGCGATGTCGGCCGAGCGCAACGCCGCCTTAAGACTGTGCGCGGTGATCTTCAGAGCAACGTCACCCGCCTGATGGCCGTTACGATCGTTGTAGCTCTTAAAATCGTCGATGTCGATCATGAGACAACTCATCGGATAGCTGTAACGCTTTGAGCGGTTCAGCTCCTCTGTCAAACGTTCTTCCAGGTAACGGCGGTTGAGCAGGCCCGTTAACGGGTCCGTAATCGACATCAACTGAAACTGGGTAGCGCGTTCCTGCCACTCTGCGCGTTCGAGTGCGACCGCGATTTGAGGCGCGATCACGTCGAGCAGACTGAGATCCACTGAGTCAAAAGCATGCCCATCCGCTTTGTCGGTCACGTTGAGAACGCCGATCTTTCGGCCACCCATCGTGATGGGATAACTAATAAAAGAGTTGGTCTTATACTTACGCTCGGCGGCGGCCGGGGTTAATCCGGCAACCAGCAGATCGTCAGTCATGAGCGGTTTTCCGGCTTCAAGCACGCGCCCCGAAATTCCCTCGCCGATGCGGAGGCGACCCACGTCCTTTTGCGCATCAACAAAGCCGGCAGCCGCCCGCAGGATTATTTCATTGGAGCCTTCGTCAAATACCCAAAGCGATGCTCGCTCGGCCTGAAGCAATTCCCTTGAATGCGTCAAAATCAGGTTGTAAGTCTTGTCTGGGTCGGTTGAGCTAATGCGTTCAAGAAAACTCTGGAGCGAGTGGGCCAGGTTGGTGCGGTATTCAAGCTCGGTGCGTAGCCGATCGATTTCCATCTGGAGGTCGGGTTGCGACGCTGTCTGAGCCTCTACCACCAGATGAAGCCGTCCCGAGGGGGCCGGCTCGACGATCATGTCAGAACCACCTGCGTAAGCGGGTGGCTCCTGGATAATCAAGTCAGAACCAGCTGCGTGAGCCCGTGGCCCTTGGATCATCAGCTCCGAACCAACTGCCTCAGTGGGTGAACCCGGCGAGTCCAAGCCTGCACCTTCAATCTCACTTACGTCCAAACTACCCTCGCCGCCCATGCTCTCAGCAAAGTCGGCGACAACTTCAACGAGTAGCGCTTCGGCCCTGGCCGTGGTGCTCTGCGCCTCCTGTTCAGACTTTGGACGTTGGACGTTGGACTTTGGCCTATCATCCCCGAACTTCCGCGTCGCCTTTTCCAAACGTTGCGAGAGTTGTTCGAGCCGCTGCGACTCGGAAAAAATCACATTATCAAACGGCTGGCGGTTGAGCAGGTCGTTCAACTCGCCAGCCCTAAAACGATCCACGAGAGTGCGATAGTCAGCGATGTCTAGGAATGCTCGACCACCAATAACCGCCAGGCCCTGGTTCCGACCGATCTGCACCGGCATGGTGACGCACTGAAGGCCTGCATGGCATTTGTAGCGCACCGCCGAGCCGGCGCTGGTTGCGCGGCGGTGGGCATCGCCACAATAAGGATCGCAAAGGCGGACGAACTCTGGTGAAGACTGAAATGCAGCGCAGATTGAATTGTTGTTTGAGAGCGCGAGGGCGGGAGGCTGTCGTCCGTTTACCAGCAAAATGGCCAGGTTTAGCGATTCAGCCAGTTCCTCCTGAACATCCACCCATCCCGGAGGAGCATCCTCGGGATGTTCCGGTTGGATCGCATCGGGCAGCCTGCTATCCCGGAATGAACTTCGGACCCGGGGAGCGTGGCCAGCCGATACGCCTGGAGCAGTTTCCTCTATGGTCAGTTTGGGGGATTCTTTAGTCATGGAGATTGGTTTAAGTTTGGTAGCTGATATGACTGTGCACCAAGCGGCTCTTCGTGACACCGGTTAAGGAACGTATAAGGGGCAGCTTTCTTGTTTTCCGGCTGGATTCCACGGATAACCTCAAAGAAGTGCCTCCTAAAACCTCCGGCGAACCTTCGGCCAACCGAATAACCATCAAACTGGAAACGACTTACCTAACTCTTATACGACCAATGCGATGCGGTTTTCATCTGACGGGCAGCCGAGAGCCTGCAGGTTTGGGGCGGATTTGAGACTGTAGAAAGGCCAGCGACCATGAGACGGCGAGGCTACATTAACGTTTGAGCGGCAGCCAGCCCCGGAGCGTGACCCGGACTCACCTTCTCAATGTCCGGCTCCTCCGGACTAATGCGGATACAAGCGGCAAAATGATCCGGCTTAATTTCGACTAGCGGCGGTACAACCTGCTTACAAGCTTCGATCATGTAGGGGCAACGGGTGTGGAAGCGACATCCTGCTGGTGGATTTATCGGCGATGGCACGTCTCCCTCAAGCACAATCCGCTGGCGATTTGCTTCCACTTCCGGATCCGGAACCGGCACCGCCGAGATGAGCGCCTTCGTATAGGGCATTAGCGGCTGAGCATAGATCGTCTTCGCCTCCGCTATCTCGACCAGTTTGCCCAGGTACATAACGGCGACGCGGTCGGAAACATGGCGAATCGCCCGCAGATCGTGAGCGATAAACAGGTAGGTCAGGTTCTTTTCCCGCTGAAGTCTTTCCAGCAGATTCATGATCTGGGCCTGGATTGAGACATCGAGGGCTGAAATTGGTTCATCGGCAACGATGAACTGAGGGTCAACTGCCAGGGCGCGGGCGATCCCGATTCGCTGCCGTTGGCCGCCGGAAAACTCATGCGGATAGCGCCTGATAAACCGTTTGCTCAAACCCACCGTTTCGAGCAACTCCTGGACGCGTAGCTCGGCTTCCCTTCCCTTCGCTATGCCAAACGTGTCCAATGGCTCCCCGATTATCTGGCCGACAGTCATCCTCGGATTCAAGGAGGCATAAGGGTCCTGAAAGACTATCTGCAGATGCCGGCGGTGCTGCCGCATTTCCCGTTTCGAAAGGCCGGCAAGATTGCGATTACGGTAGAAGACTTCCCCGGAAGTAGGCTCGGTAAGGCGCAGGATAGCTCGGCCCAGAGTGGACTTGCCGCAACCTGATTCTCCAACCAACCCTAGCGTCTCACCGGAAAAGATGTCGAGAGTTACACCGTCTACCGCTTTGACAACACCCTTCTGCCGCCCGGTGCGGTCGAAGTGGACCTTGAGATTTCGGATGGAAAGCAGTGGCTCGCCGCGGCTGATCTCGCTGGCGTTGGGCATTCGTTGGATATTCTGAATGTCAGAGGACTGAGTGCTCATGTCTAATGTAAAGCAAACTGTTAGTTTGCGTTGTAAAGCAAAACTGTTAGTTTGCGGTGATCACGTCGTGGCCTTCAAGTTAAGAAAATCCCCAAGTTGACTTGAACCGCACCGAAGCAAACTAACAGTTTGCTTTACGATTCTCTTGCTGCTTCGTCATAGACTTCCTGTGCGAAATGGCACAACGAATGGTGCTCAGCCGTCAGTTGCACAAACGGCGGATACTCGTGCCGGCAAATCTCTGCGGCCCGATCGCACCGGGGCGCAAAAGGACAACCCGGCGGCAGGCGCGCCACGTCCGGCGGCAAACCTGGAATTTGATAAAGTTCGCCACGTTCGTCCGTTGGATCAGGTACGGATCGGAGTAGCCCCTGGGTATAGGGATTACCAGGTCGGGCAAACAACTCTCTCGTCGGCGCGCGCTCGAAGACCTTCCCCGCATACATCACCAACAAATGATCAGTCATGCCCGCTACGACCCCTAAATCGTGGGTAATCAATATGACGCTCGTGCCGGTTGCCTGTTTGAGGGTCTTAATCAACTCGAGAATCTGCGCCTGGATGGTTACGTCGAGCGCAGTCGTTGGCTCGTCGGCAATCAGCAGTTCCGGTTCACAAGAGAGCGCCATGGCGATCATTACTCGCTGGCGCATCCCACCGGAGAATTCGTGCGGATAACTGTCCGCGCGCGATCGAGCGTCAGGAATGCCGACAGTCTCCAACATTTTTACCGCATGCTCATAAGCCTGCTGCCTGGTATGGCCCAGATGCAGTTGGGTTATTTCCATTAATTGCCGGGAAATCTTCATGAACGGATTCAAGGAGGTCATCGGATCCTGAAAGATCATCGCAATCCGGCGCCCTCTAATCCTGCGCACTTCCGCTTCCTTCAGCAAAAGAATATCCGTCCCGTTGAAGAGGATCTGGCCTGAGACGATCCTGCCGGGCGGCTCGGGTATGAGCCGGATGATCGAGAGATTAGTAACCGACTTCCCTGAGCCCGATTCGCCAACAATGCCCAGCGTCTCTCCTCGTTTGAGGTGAAACGTCACCCCGTCGACGGCTTTTACTTCACCGTCGTCAGTGTCGAAGTAAGTACGCAGGTCCCTCACTTCAAGAAGATTTCCGTTTGTAGTCATCTTTGCCAAACTGAATTCGAACCTAGCTTGCGCTTTCTATTTTGTTCTTCGTTCCTTTCTGCGTTCTTCGTACCAGTCTCTCGATCACAGAAGTAAAGCTGCCTTCTGCCTTCTGCCTTCTGAGTTCTGACTTACGCCCGTCTACTTTGCGGATCCAGGGCATCGCGCAATCCATCGCCGAGAAAGTTCAAAGAAAAGAGCGTCAGCGCCATCGTCACGCCCGGACAAATAAGCTGCCACGGAAAAATCCCAATGTTCTGAATCCCCTCGCTCGCCAAACTTCCCCATGAGGCGAGCGGGGCCTGTACGCCAAAACCGAGATATGACAGAAACGCTTCCGTGAGCATCACGGTCGGAATCGTCAGGGTCGCGTAAACAATCACCGGTCCAAGTGTGTTAGGCACAATGTGACGGAAGATTATTCGCGTAGTGGATACGCCGGTCGCCCGGGCCGCCATTACGAATTCCTGATTCTTCAGCGACAGCACTTGCCCACGAACGATTCTGGCCATCGTCAACCACGACACAGCGCCCAGCGCCACAAACAGCAAGATTAGTTGACCGCGGGCCGTTTGGCTCTTGAACAAGGACAACAACACGATCACCAGAACGATGTAGGGCACTGCATACAGCACATCGACCAGGCGCATCATTACGTTATCGATCCGTCCGCCGAGGTAGCCGGCGATCGCGCCGTAGCTGACGCCGATGATTAAGGACATCAAGGTCGAGATAATGCCCACCATCAACGATATCTGCCCGCCTTGAAGCACCAGTGCCAGGAGGTCCCGGCCCTGCTTGTCAGTTCCCATCGGGTGCGCCCAGGAAAACGATCCATCAGGCGCGGTGAACGGGGGGAACGATCTTATTAAGGCAGCCTCGTTAGGAATGTAGTCGGGGGCATGACCGGTGAGCTTTTGAATAATGAAGGGACCAGCCAAAGAGGCGACGGTCACAATTGCCACCACCATGAGCCCGAAGACGGCGAGCTTATTCCGCCGCAACCGTCGCCAGGCGTCTCTCCAAAGTGACGTACCTTCGATCACATCGCCTCGCTCGGGAGCGAGGACATCGGCGTCGGCAACTGCGAATTCGGCCGGGGTGTGGACTACATCACCCGCCTGGTAGACGGAGGCCGGATCCGGGGTTACACCCGGCTCAGGGCGATCATGGTCACCGGGAACTGTGGGCTTATCGTCGTTCATTTACGAAGTGGTAGTTGAACTTTGCTCGCGTGAGCTACCGGAAAATTTTCCATATATCATTTGACATTTCTCATTTGTCATCTGGTTCCGGAAGCTGTCTCATTTGTCATCTGGTTCCGGAAGCTGTCTCATTTTGTCACATAGTCCAAGAAAGTTTCTCTTACTTCAAAGACAAATAAGAGTTGAGAAATGACTTCGCCTAGGGTTTTCTTCCGCCACTGACCAACGAGACATGTCAGGTATCTGTCTCGGCGGTGGTGGGAAGTCATATGGAAGGAGTCTTCTTTCCGCCAATGACAAATGAGACATGTCAAATGTCATATGGAAAATCTATCCCTTCTCTCAAGTGCGCCTCCGGTCAACCCGAATTAATGTCTGTCCTAGTATCTAATTCGTGGATCGAGGTAAGCATAGGCAATATCAACCAACAGATTCATGAGCAGCAGCGTGATCGAGATGAACGCCACGATGCCGAGAATCAATGGCTCATCACGATTCAACGCGGCCTGAATGAAATAGTTGCCCAGCCCGGGTAAGACAAAGATACGTTCGACCACCACGGTCCCCGTCAGAAGAAACGCCAGGGCGGGTCCCGTAAATGAAACTACCGGCAGCAACCCGCCGCGAAGCGCATGGCGAATCAACACCTGGCTCTCGCTCAGCCCTTTCGCGCGCGCGGTTCGAATGTAGTCGGACCGCAAGACTTCCAACATCCCCGCCCGCGTCAGCCTGGCTATGTATGCCATGTAGATCGCGGACAGCGTGATGACCGGCAGGATGAGATTCCGGCTGGGAAAACCTTCCCAACGCGAGGGTGGCAACCAGTAAAGCGTTAAGGAAAAGAAGAGCACCAGAATTGGTCCCAGGACAAAATTAGGAATCGAAATGCCAAGCATTGCCAAGCCCATTGAGCCATAATCCCATTTCGAGTTTTGCTTCAGGGCCGCGATGGAACCTGCGGTCACGCCCACGATCAGCGCCAGCAGGTAAGCGAGCAATCCAACAGTTGCTGAGACCGGCAGCGAACGAGAGATGATCGTGTTCACTGACTGACCCGGGTAACTCAGGGAGGTGCCAAAGTCGAACTTGAGTATTCCCCACATTGTCTTGCCAAACTGAACCGGCCACGGTTTATCGAGTCCATATTTTTCGCGAATGTTACTTACGATATCTTCGGGGATCGGCTTGTCACCCGTGTAGAAGTTTCCCGGCGCCAGGCGAACGAGTCCCCACGTGATAGTGATCACAACGAGGATCGTTGGGATGGTAATAATCAGGCGTCGAATTATGAAGCGAAGCATTGTCGGGTAGGACAGACATCGTTGCCTGCCCCGTCGGTCTCACAAATTTGAATCAAATGGACAGACCGGAACGGCTGTCTAAATCGACAGGCAAGAGCGCCTGCTTCACCTGGACAGACAAGGAATAGCTGTGTCCCTGCTCTGGACAGACGGGAATGTCTGTCCTACTTAGTCACTCAGACTCGGCGTGGCATAGTCCCACTTCACCGGATCCCGCTCGATATACACGAATTTCCATGCGAAGAGTGAAGAGGCGTTGGGGTATAAGCCCTTGACGTAGGGTTTCTTCACCCACTTAACCGATGGTGTCTCGATCGGGATCATCGGCTGGGCGTCGAGCAGATACTGTTCTGCTTTAGCCATTAACTCGTAACGCTTCGGCCGGTCCACCGTTTTGTCGGCCTCCTTGAGCATTTCGACGTATTTCTGGTCCCACCAACCACTACCATTGTCAGCGCCTGACGTCAGAAAGATATTAAGAAAAGTAGCTGGATCCATGTAGTCAGCACCCCAGATACCAAGAGCGAGCCCCTTATACGACAGCTTGGACCTCGCGG
>DATKIS010000908.1:0-3789 GCA_035543975.1 Pyrinomonadaceae bacterium | reverse complement strand
ATACACTCCGTTGTGAATGAAACTTAAACGGTCGGGTAAAGTAATCGTGATTGTCTCTTCAGTTCCCATACAAAAAATCGCAGGACATCACCGTCAAGAAGAAGCGGTTGAGGATAGGATCTCGCGCGCAATAATCAGTCGCTGGATTTCGGATGTCCCCTCGCCAATCGTGCACAACTTTGAGTCGCGCCAATATTTTTCCGGCGGATAATCCTTGGTGTAGCCGTAACCACCGTGTACCTGAATGGCCTCCTCACACACATTTACGCTGATTTCAGAGGCGAAGAGTTTAGCCATCGAAGATTCTTTGGTGACCTTCCGGCCCGCATCCTTCAGCCAAGCCGCGCGATACATCAGCAAGCGCGCCGCATCGATCTGCATCGCCATGTTGGCCAATTTGAACTGAATCGCCTGAAACTCCGAGATCGGCTTGCCGAATTGCTGGCGCTCTTTTGAATACCGCACCGCCGATTCATACGCGCCCTGGGCGATGCCTACTGCCAGCGCCGCAATCGAGATTCGTCCACCATCGAGGACCTCCATCGCGTTAACGAAACCCTGTCCTTCTTGTCCCAACAGGTTCTCTTCCGGGACGTGGCAGTCTTCAAATACTACGCTGGCGGTTTCGGACGCACGCAGGCCAAGTTTGTTCTCTTTCTTCGAGGGCGAGAAGCCAGCCATTCCTTTTTCGAAGATGAACGCCGAAATGCCTTTGCTGCGTTTGGAGCGGTCCGTCACAGCTACTGCGACGCAGGTGTCGGCATGAATCGCGTGGGTGATGAAATTCTTTGAGCCGTTAACAATCCAGCTGCCCCCATTTCGGACTGCCGTCGTGCGGGTTCCTGAAGCGTCCGACCCCGCGCTCGGTTCCGTCAGGCCCCAGGCCCCCAGATGCTTTCCGGTAGCGAGCGGGACCAGAAACTTCTGTTTCTGTGCTTCGGTTCCAAACTGGTAGATATGGTTCGAACAAAGTGAATTGTGCGCCGCTACCGAGATTCCTACTGAACCGTCCACCCGCGACAGTTCCTCGATGATGGTGGCGTATTCGATATAACCCATGCCAGCGCCGCCATACTGTTCAGGAAACAAAACTCCGGTCAGGCCGAGTTCGGCGAGTTTTGGTTGAAGTTCAACTGGGAAGTGCTGAGCTTCATCCCATTCCATCACGTGCGGAGCGATCTCGGCCTCAGCAAACTCGCGCACACTGGCTTTGATCTGTTTCTGCTCTTCAGTTAAGTCAAATTCCATATCTTTGCCGCAACGCGCCCGAACGCGTTCTTCCCGCTAACAATCAAAAGACAGGCAAGATTGCCTGTCGCATCATCAATATCTTATCGACTCTATTGTAACTCATTGACTGACCGAAACGTGACCGCACCCACTCGATGAGAAAGCAGTGATCCACTAAATGACACTAGCAACGCTAAGTATCCCTTCGTGAATTTTCGCCCGATTTCGTGGGTCGTTTCTTCATCAAGCGGCTTACCTCAGCGGTTGTTAGTTTCCGCCATTTCCCGCTCTTGAGTTCGTCATCTCGCAAAAACCCGATGCGCGATCGGCGTAACTTGATTACGGAGTGTCCTATCAGGTCAAACATCCGGCGAATCTGCTGATTCTTTCCTTCATGAAGAATGATCTCAAACCAGGCGTTGTTATCAGTTTCACCCAGCTTCTTGATCTTGGCCGGGGCCGTGCGCACGCCATCATCCAGGGTAACGCCACGCCGCAACCGCTCAATTGCCTTCTCGTCAGGTAAACCTCTTACTTTGGCTTCGTAAACCTTTTCGACTTTGTTGCGCGCCGCGGTAATGAAATTTGTAAACTCGCCGTCGTTGGTCAGGAGCAAGAGGCCCTCGGTATTGAAATCCAGCCGGCCCACTGGATAGAGCCTTCCCAGCGAGGGCGGCAGCAGTTCAGTCACCATTGGTCGCCCATCCGGATCGGAAACGCTGGACAGGTAGCCTTTGGGCTTGTTCAGCAATACGTGAGTGGTCTCTCGTCTTTGGAGTGTCGGGTTAATGAGTTTCCCGCGGACCTTGATGTGATCAGCCTCGGGGTCAGCCTTAGTCCCCAGTTCAGTGACAACTTTGCCATTCACTGTGACCTCGCCGGCGATAATCAATTCTTCCGCATGACGCCGCGATGCAATGCCGGCGGCCGCGATTAGTTTTTGTAAACGCTCCATAATGATAGGGGCAGGTGGCAGAGCAATAGGTCTGATAGGACATATCGGTCCTATTCTGCCTTCTGCCCTCTGCTGATTGCTTACTGCTCCTTCCTAGCTCTCGCCCCCAGACAGGTCCTGGAAGTCTTCCATGCTCGGCAGTTCGGTTAGATCTTTCAGACCAAACTGCAACAGAAACTCCTTGGAGGTCCCATACATCATCGGACGTCCAACAGTTTCCTTACGTCCCTTGGCCACGATCAACTTCTTGTCGAGCAACGTCTTGATCGACGAAGGCGATTGCACCCCTCGTATCTCGAGAATCTCAGGCACAGTAACCGGCTGCTTGTAAGCAATCACGGCCAGAGTTTCCAGCGAAGCGATCGAGAGCTTGGCGCTGGGTCGCGATTTTAGGTAAGCACGGACATGCTCGTGATACTCAGGCCGGGTCGCAAACTGCCAGCCTCCCGCTACCTCTCGCAATTGCAACCCACCATTACGCCCGTTGAACTCTTCAGCGAGTTCGGTGAGCGCACCGTTCACAACCTCACGATCCTCACGTAACACGCCGGCTAACGTCTTCGCAGTTATCGGCTCTTCCGATACGAAAATCAGCGCCTCGATAACTCCCTTTCGTTCTGCCTCGTTTTGGACCGCATAAGTCTCCGCGTCCTCAGGGTCCTGCTCCTCAGCGCCGGGCGCCTCAGCAGCCACCAGGGCTGCGAGTTCCTTGCTGGCCTCTTCGTTTAGCGCCGCCTCATCCAGGATTTCGTCTGGTTTGTTTTCTTCGCTCTCTTCGCTCATTTCGTCTTCCGTAAGTTGTAAAGCAAACTGTTAGTTTGCTTCTTTGCAGTAGCACTCCCAAGGGTCAATCAATACCTTGCAACCTAACAGTTTCCTCTACATCAGGCTGAGACCCTGGCGACAATGTCGCCAAACGTCTGTTCCTGGATCAATTTGATCTCGGTCGTCCTCACGAGTTCCAGGACTGAAAGAAACGCCACCACTAATTCGCGACGTGATCGGGCCCTCTCAAAGAAAACCCGCAGGTTAAGCTCGCCCGCCGACATCACCATATTTCTAAGCCTTTCCAGCATTTCGGCCATGGAGATCTCTTCCCGCTCAATCTCCATCATCACTTCTTCTTTGTGGCGGGCCAGGATCTCCTGAAACACTTTCAGCAAATCAAACAAGCCCACCGAGACTTCCGGGTTGTTCTTGTCAGTCTCAATCTCGGCTCGTTTGAACACCGCCCGTTCGACCGTCGCGCGCGACCAAAGCATCTGGGCCGCCGCTTTGTATTTCTGATATTCGAGCAGTTGGTCGACGAGGTCCTTCCGCGGATCCTCTTCAACGTCTGCCGGGGCGAAAGGATCGCGAGGCAGCAGCATCTTCGTCTTCAGCTCGATAAGGGTGGCCGCCATCACTAAAAAATCGCCGGCGACGGCGATATCCAGTTCCTGCATTAGCTGCAAGTAACGAAGGTATTCATCGGCGATACGGGCCACCGGAATATCGTAGATGTTGACTTGCTCCTGCCGAATCAGGTGGAGCAACAGGTCGAGGGGACCGTCGAAATCACCCATCACGATCTTCAAATCGTCGGTGATATTGTCCGAAACGAT
>DATKIS010000907.1:0-3634 GCA_035543975.1 Pyrinomonadaceae bacterium | reverse complement strand
GCGAATTCCCCCATCAACTCGCCCTTAAAGTTGTTTACCTAACCAGATCGGCTCAGTCGATTGCGGAATAGTCGTCTGAAAGGAGCGGTATGTTATCTAACTATCGTTTTTTCATCCGAACCCTCCTGATCGTTCTCAGCTTCACTGCGAGCTGGATTGTTCTGACCGCGGGTGCTATTGAGGGAAGGGACCCTCAGAAACCAAACAATGCAAACCGCGGCGAGGGATTAGCGGCCTGGGAGCAAGTCTATTCAGTTTTGATTTCGCCGCGCTGCATCAACTGTCACACCGCGACAAATTATCCGCAGCAAGGTGACGACCGCCATCGCCATTTCGCCAACGTCGTTCGCGGTGGTCACGACGGCCAGGGCGTGCCCGCGCTGTACTGTGCGGGGTGTCATCAGGAAGTTAACGCCGACAGCACTGGCGTGCCCGGTGGACCCAATTGGCATCTGGCGCCCTTGTCGATGCGCTGGCAGGACACCAACGACCGACCATTGTCGAGTGCGGCAGTTTGTCGCGCTGTTACTGACCGCTCGCGGAACGAACACATGGATGGGCCGGCACTGTTAAAGCATCACGAAGAAGCGGCGCTGGTTTTGTGGGCCTGGAATCCCGGCCGTCGGCCAGACGGCACGATGCGAACCGTACCGCCGCTCGGGCACGCTGAGTTTGTTAACGCCACTCGTACCTGGGTGGCAGCCGGGACTCCGTGCCCGCGTAGCAGATGAGGAGAGCACGCCATGGCAACTTATCAACTTAACGTGAATGGCCAGTCGAAAAAGATAGACGTTGATCCCGGCACGCCGCTGCTTTGGGTCTTGCGCGAAGAACTGAAACTGACCGGCACGAAATATGGCTGCGGCATTAGCGCCTGTGGCGCGTGCACTGTGCACGTTGATGGGATCGCAACCCGGTCTTGCGTAGTTCCGGTTTCGCTGATTGGCAATCGGAAGATAATTACGATTGAAGCGATTGCGCAGGATCCGGTTGGTCGTACGGTGCAGAACGCCTGGGTGGAAAAGGACGTGGTCCAATGTGGTTACTGCCAGAGTGGACAGATTATGGGCGCGGTAGCGCTATTGAAAGCCACGCCTAAACCTACGGACACAAACATTGAAGAGTCCATGGGTGGAAATCTTTGCCGCTGCGCGACCTACGTACGAATTCGCGAAGCCATCAAGAGCGCGTCGCAACAAATAACGTAGAGGAGTGTCTCAAGTTGTGTTATCGGGGCAGTAGCCCGACTGTGAAGGAGGACTTCGCAGTAGCGGATGTCAAAAACTGAGCCCTCCTTTACGGTCGGGCCACTGCCCCGCGGCACCACGTCGCTAATCGGAATTACTGACGAGGAGATCTAACGATGCGAACAGCACTGAAAAAGGAAAGCGATCGGCAGCTCAACCGGCGAAGTTTCCTGTGCGTCTCAACGGCGGCCGCCGGCGGTTTGTTGGTTTCGTTGTATCTGGATTTTCCTGTGTTCGCGCAGGAAGGACGGCCGGCGCCGCCGCCGAAGGTCTACCCGCCGGATGCGTTCGTTCGCATTGAGACGAATGGAAAAATCTTCATCACTGTAAATCGTCTCGAGTTTGGCCAGGGCGTGCAAACTTCTTTGCCGATGGTGCTGGCGGACGAACTGGATGCTGATTGGTCGCAGGTCGTAGCTGAGCTCGCACCGGCCGCAGAAGTCTACAAGGATCCGGCTTTTGGGATTCAGATGGTGGGTGGATCCGGCTCGATATCACATTCATTCCAGCAGTATCGCGAGCTGGGAGCCAAAACGCGCGCCATGTTGATTGCAGCCGCCGCCGATCGCTGGAAAGTTTCGCCAAACGATTGCCGTGCTGAGAACAGTGTCGTGTATGGCCCAGCCGGAAAATCCATACGCTATGCAGAACTTGCCGAGCGCGCCGTGCGCCAACCGGTACCCAATACGGTTCGACTCAAGGATCCGTCTCAGTTTCGTCTGATCGGAAAGAAAGTGCCGCGACTGGATAGCCGAGCAAAATGTGACGGCTCGCAAAAGTTTGGCCTCGATCTCGATCTGCCCGGGATGAAGATCGCCGTAGTGGCTCATCCACCTGTATTCGGCGGGCGCGTGAAGAGTGTTGATGACAAGGAAGCTCGGCGATTGTCTGGGGTGAAAGACATTTTTGAAATTCCGCTCGCGAAGGGAACTGGCGTGGCGGTGGTTGCCGATAGGTTCTGGACGGCAAAGCAGGCGCGCGATCGTTTGCAGATCGAATGGGACTTGTCCGGACTCGAACTCGCCGACAGCACGCAACTCTGGACGAAATATAGAGAACTGAGTAGAAAGCCGGGCAATGTGGCGGTGGCGCGCGGCGATGACAAAGCGATGAGTCGGACGCCGGCGGCGAGACGAATTGTGGCCGAGTATGAGTTTCCGTACCTGGCGCACACACCGATGGAGCCTTTGAACGCCACGGTCCGTTTTGAGGGCAACAAGGCCGAAGCCTGGGTACCTTCTCAATTTCAGACGCTGGACCAGATGGCGGTGGCTCAGGCGCTTGGACTGAAACCCGAGCAGGTCACTTTTCACACCGAGTATGCCGGCGGCGGTTTCGGACGGCGGGCCACGATCGATTCACACGTACCGGTTGAAGCGGCGGTGATCGCGAAGCGTTTCCGCGACACACCCGTCAAGCTGGTATGGCCACGCGAAGATGACGTACGCGGCGGTTATTATCGTCCGATGCATGCCCATCGCGTTGAAATCGGCATCGGTGCGGATGGAATGCCTGCCGCCTGGCGTCACGTAATTGTCGGCCAATCTCTGGTTGTGGGGACTCCGTTTGCCGCAATGATGATTAAGAACGGCGTCGATGGAACTGTGGTGGAAGGGGTGGAAGACACTCCCTACAACCTTCCGAATTTCCATGTTTCGGCACACCATCCCACGGTTAATGTGCCGGTCTTATGGTGGCGTTCGGTTGGCAACACGCACACTGCGTACGTCATGGAGACTCTGATTGATGAATTAGCGATGCGCGCCAAAATCGATCCAATAGCTTACCGGCGCAAGCTTTTGAAGTCCGATGCGAAGAAGCTACACGCGGTGCTCGATCTGCTGGAGGAAAAGAGCGCCGACTGGCGCAAGAATCTGCCGAAGGGTCACGCTGCCGGCATTTCCTGTCATGAATGTTTTGGGACTGCCGTTGCCTGTGCCGTTCAGGTCTCGATCGAAAACAAGCGTCCGAAAATTCATCGCGCTACGGTTGCCCTTCATTGTGGGCTAGCAGTTAATCCGCTTACCATCGAGAGCCAATTTCAGGGAGGGCTTGGCTTCGGTCTTAGTCAGCTAATGGGCCAGGGTGCGATCACGCTTAAGGATGGTCGCGTGGAACAGAGAAACTTCGACGGCTACACGCCGCCCTACGTCGGCGATGTTCCGGTTACTATTGATGTTCATATCGTTCCCAGCACCGACCCGCCTACCGGCTGCGGTGAACCACCGGTGCCGGTGATCTCGCCGGCGGTAGTCAATGCTCTCACCAGACTAACCGGGAAACGCTACCGCAACCTGCCGCTCGTCGTCGTCTAGTCGTGCTGCACTAACCGATCAAAGATTTACGGCCGCCGTAACTTGGTGCCAGAGGCTCGCGGACCGTAAGTG
>DATKIS010000906.1:0-2802 GCA_035543975.1 Pyrinomonadaceae bacterium | reverse complement strand
GTGTCCTTTCGTGGATCGTTTCCTTCTTCTCCACCCCGCTGGACGGATAGCGGTTGCCTATTCTGGCCCACCTGACGGATACTTAGGCCCGAACACACACCTTTCCCCGTATTCCCTTCCCCCGGATCAGAGATTTGGAGTCTCGGTAATGAAAAACCATATGATCAGAAGTCTAGCACTCGTCATTCTCATGACATTGGCCGGTAATTCCTTTGGGCAAACGCCTGAAGCCGGAGCATCTCAAACGAGCGCGACTCAAAGCCGCGTGGTCGGCCAGGTCACGGCTGTCGATAGCGCAGCAAATCAGATCACGATTAAGAGCGACTCGGGCGAAGGCATCACCATTCTGATTAGTGCTGCTTCATCTCTACTCCGACTGCCGGCTGGTGAAACATCAGCCCAAAAAGCGGTCAAGATTAATCTGGCGGACATCACTGTGGGCGACCGGCTTTTCGCGCGAGTCGCCACCGCTGCCGATAAAGCCGTGACAGCTAGTCAGATTGTCGTCAGCAGCGCCTCAGTTTCCGCCGGTGTTCCGGAGGCCGGACAGCGACAAGCGCGCAACCGCGGACTGAATGGACGAATCACTGCTCTCAATCCGGATAAGAAAGAAATCTCGGTGCAGTCACGCTCGCGAGAGGGAGTCGGAACTCTCACGATTCAAGCTTCCGATGCGACGCGGTTCTTTCGTTATGCGCCAGACTCCCTGGATATCAAGAATGCTTCGCGAAGTTCCTTTGCAGGTTTGAAAGTAGGCGACCAGTTGCGCGCGCTTGGCGACGCTAATACTGATGGAACTCGATTTACGGCCGAGGAGATTATCTCCGGTTTGATCGGGAGAACCGGAGGCCAGGTAACTGCAATCAATGCCGCCGCCAATGAGATTACCGTTAAGAATAACCAGACGGGACAAACCGTTACGGTTTCAGTTGGTTCGCATTCCATGCTCCGGCGGGTAAGTGCTGAAGATGCGGCCGCTTTTGATGCCAGCAGGCCCGCCCGCCAGGATCGTCCAGCCTCTGCGACCGCTGCCACACCAGAGAGGCCGACGGAGAGGCGAGAGAGACCGGCGGGCGGTGAAGGCCGGCCCCGTGCCGGTCGTGGCTTGCAGGAGATACTCGAGAGCTTACCGGCGATCAAGGTGAGTGATCTCAAGAAGGGCGATACTGTTTTCGTCTCCGGGACGCAGGCGGATCCCTCGCATATGACGGCCATCATGCTTATCACTGGCGACCCAACATTTATCGGTCGGTTCCTGGAGACGGGGCCCAATCGTGGTCCGCAAAATCCAGGTTTGCCAGGTGATGTGCTCGGCGGGGGTGTGGGAAATCCCGAGCGGCCGTAGCCTCGTTCTGGTTCGTGAGGCTCCGTGTCTTTCGTAGTCCCCATTGAACGCAACTGTCAGCACCACCTGCGCAGCCGGGTGGCCCGCTACTAAGAGATTGAGAGTCGCACCACCCGCTCACCGCAGCTGGTGCTGACCTGAAAGGCTACGATGAGGAGATCCAGTTTGTGGTTAGTGTGGAGTGTAAAGACACTTGCAGTTTTGCTGGTAAGCGTCTCCATGGCGTTCGCGCAACAGTCGTCGGGAACACTGCGTGGGCGCGTAGCGGATGAATTTGGCGGTCTGATTGTAGGAGCCACTGTAGCAGTCGCCGACCAGAACGGCGTCGAAAAGACCACGACTACCGACGCGGATGGCAACTATTCCTTTCCATCCCTGCCCCCTGGCCGTTACACCTTACACGCGAGTGCGCCCGGCTTTGCCTCGTTCGAAAACACGGACGTCGAGGTTACCGCTGGACGGACCGTTCCTCTCAATATCACCCTCAGTGTGGCCATCGAACAGGCCGAGGTAACCATCACTGCGGAAGCGCCGATCAGCACCGAGCCTGAAAACAACGCCGGCGCGGTCGTCTTGCGCGGTGAAGCTCTGAATGCGCTGCCTGATGATCCCGACGATCTCGCTGACGCGTTGCAGGCCCTGGCCGGCCCATCGGCAGGACTCAATGGCGGCAGCACATACATCGACGGGTTCAGCAGCGGTCGCCTTCCTCCCAAAGAATCAATTCGCGAAATCCGCATCAACCGTAATCCGTTTTCGGCCGAGTATGACCGGCTTGGATATGGCCGAATCGAGATCTTTACCAAACCGGGAACTGACAAGATGCGAGGCGAAGTCTCGTTTAACTTCGGAGATGAACGGTTCAACTCGCGCAATCCTTTTGCCCCGGTTCGTGCACCGTATCAATTGCGACGCTACGGAGGTAATTTGAGCGGGCCTCTCAGCGCTAAGCGAGCGTCATTTTTTGTCGACGTGGAACGTCGCGAAGTCAGCGATAGCTCAACCATTCGAGCGATCGTTCTCGATCCGCTATTTAACATTGTGCCGCTTAGCCAAGTGGTTCCGTCGCCGTCAAGCCGCACCACCTTCAGCCCGCGCCTGGATTATCAGTTGAATCAAAACAACACGTTCGTGGCTCGTTACACCTACACCCGGTCTACCAACCAGAATTCCGGCGTCGGAGATTTCAATCTCTTGTCGCGGGCTTATGACGCCTCCAACCAGGAACACACGCTACAGCTGACCGAGACTGCCCTCATCAATCAAAAGATCATTAACGAGACCCGCTTCCAATACGTTCGCCGGGTAAGTGAACAGGAAAGCCAAAATGCTTCCGTGATCACGCGCGTGTCGGAAGCCTTCACTGGTGGTGGTTCCCAGGTTGGTTTCTCTTCGAATCGCGATGTTCGCTTTGAGTTACAAAACTTTACTTCGTGGAGCGCCGGGGCTCACTCGCT
>DATKIS010000905.1:0-4564 GCA_035543975.1 Pyrinomonadaceae bacterium | reverse complement strand
CACCTTCAATGCCCGTAGACTTTGCAGCCTCGTCCTTGGAGGTTACCGCAGCATTGTATCGACTGACCCCTCTCGCCGTATAAGCGCGACCCTCATTAACCAACAAAGCAGGCTGCTCGGGATCCGCCGCTAGGCCTTCTTCGTATTGCTTGATTGCCTCATCGTAATTCTTCGCGTTCAAGGCGTCATTACCCGCTTGGAACGTCCGAGCAACAACCTCATTAGATTTCATTGCCTTTTCGTTGCGGGCGGCGATCTCTGCGTTCTTCTTGGCCTCCTCTTCGGCCTTTGCCTTATCTGCTGAACTCGGCTGCGTCGATTCGGAACCAGCGGTAGCGGCGGTGCCGCGATTTGCCGAAAGGCCATCAATTTCAGCCAACGTAAGACGCTTACCATCGCCCGGAATTAACTCAATCGCGTAATCAATGTCTCTTCCCGCTTTCACCCTTCTAATCCAGTTGGGCTGGGCACCCGCGAGACTGACGGCGATAGTGTAGTCACCGGAGTAAGGCAAACCGGCGAAAATGAACTCGCCTTTCTTGTTTGTCTTGGTGTTGTATTTTCCAGACACGTCCGTCCGAAAAACATCGATGGCCGCTTCGGCGGCGGGTACTTTTGTGCCGTCAGCTTGCTTGAGAACTACATGACCACGAAGCTGCCCAACTTGTGCAGAGGCGATCATGCTGGTGGAGACAATAAAAACAATGGCCGCGAGGACAGGTAAGAAGTATCTGCGAAACATCTAAGATTCCTCCAAGACTATTAACGGTGATTCGGAATTACGGGAGAGCCCATAAGATGCGCTGGGGCCGCTCCTGGTTGTAACTTATCGCGAAGAAGCGACCTAAAGTTAATAAGCAAACCTCTTGCTGTCAAGCAGATATGGGACCGGATCTCTAACTCCCGCCTCACGAAACGCCTTGAGGCGGAGGGCGCAGGAATCACAGTTGCCGCAGGCCCGCTCCGACTCGGCATAGCACGACCAGGTTAGCTCCAATGGCGCGCCCAGATCGTGTCCTCGTGTGACGATTTCTGACTTCTTGAGTCCAATCACGGGCGTCACGATCCGTATCCTGGTATCCGGCTTTGTCCCCAGACTTATGACCCGTTCAAAGGCTTCATAAAACTCAGGCCGGCAATCCGGATAACCGGAAGAGTCTTCGGCAACAGCACCAACGTAAATAGCGCCGGCGCGAATTACCTCGGCCCAACTCGTCGCAATGGACAGGAAGTTAGCGTTACGGAATGGTACGTAGCTCGTAGGTATTGATTGGCTGGCCAGCTTTGCGCTAGTGACGGCGATATCCTTATCAGTCAACGATGAGCCGCCAATCTTGGCTAATTGCTCCAGCGAAACAACCAATCGTTGCCGGACTCCGTAGTGACCAGCTATAGCTTCGAAGGCTTGTCTTTCGCGTGCTTCGGTACGTTGTCCATACGATATGTGAAGAAAGGCGAGCTGATCGACGTCTCGATTTGCGATAGCCGCGGTGACACAGGAGTCCATTCCACCTGAGACCAAACACACGGCCAGTTTGGAGGGAAACTCTTTGTCAGAGTCCTCATGGCCGTCATAAGCTGCTTCGTCCTGTCCGCCCATATCAAACTCCGCGGGTTTCCGGGCCCCAGACATACTTATGTAGTTGGAGTTGCATGCGAACATCCAAGCCACTTGACGAGACCCAGTCTGCGAGGTCCTTCAAATCTACGGATCCCCAGGCCGGCGAAATTAGAATCTTCGCTCGGCTGTCGAGCTGGTAGCGCTCGATAATTTGCTTTGCGTAAGTCCAGTCATCCAAGCCGGCGATTACAAATTTTACTTCGTCCTGATCGGGCCGCAACCGGTCGAGGTTAGGCCAACAGTTGCGTGCTTCCTCGCCCGAGAGCGGGCACTTTACGTCGAGGATAATCTTTGCCCTGGAATCGACTCGTTCGGTCGAAACATACCCTCCTGTTTCAACCAAAACCTCGTAGCCTTCATCGCACAATCGTTCGATCAATGTGAACGCCTCGTCCTGCGCAAGGGGCTCGCCCCCGGTTACTTCCACGAGCTTACAACCAAACTCGCGTACCTGCTTCAGTACTTCATCGATGGGGATGTACTGCCCGCCACTGAACGTATATTCGCTGTCGCACCAGGTGCAGCGCATGGGGCAGCCAGTTAGGCGAATAAACGAGCAGGGCCGCCCGGCATGAGTAGACTCACCTTGAATCGAACGAAATATCTCCGTAATTCTCAGCATTGGGAACACTAAATCGGGCGAAATCTCCGGATCCACTCCTAACTAGTGGCTCCGTTCAGGGGCAATCGGTTAGGTTCAGAAACAACTCGAATCTAGCGCCAGGCAAGCTCGCCTGTCAAAGTTAGTCGCACTTTTGCGATTCTGCGGCAACTCGAAACTGGCAAAGACATCAAAGCTGTGTGAAGAATGGGCCAAACAGCGTGACTGGCGTGGTAGCATAACCGCCGGCCTAATCGAGAATCCTCCGTGAACGAACGAGCTACCCACATAGACAAGCTGTTATCCCAGGGCGCAGACCGTTTTCTGGCCCGTGCTTCAGACAGCTATTCCTTAACCAGCGAGGCCGTCATCCCTCGCATCAAGGCAGCTCTCCACAAATACCTGCTAAGGGACGACGAACACGCCTCGCATGAATCGATTACCGATTTCATCAACAAACTGCAGGCAGACGACCTTTGCCTGATCATCGCTTGCGAACAAGGAAACCAGACTGCCTGGAGCGATCTCGTTGAGCGCTTTTCGGCCACGGTGCGTTCGGCTGCCCGTTCCGCTAGTTCGAATGAAGACGGTGCTGAAGACCTAACCCAGTCGATCTGGGCAGAGCTTTACGGCCTGCGAGTTCGCGAGGACGGAAAGCCAGCCGGCAAGTTGGCGTATTACTCCGGGCGTGGCTCACTTGCCGGTTGGTTACGAGCAGTCGTAGCCCAGTTGGCGGTTGATAAGCACCGTAAACAATCGCGTCTCGTGCAGACCGAAGAAGATTCTGATTTTGATCGCATCATCCAGGAGGGTCAGGAAGAGAACGAGTGGTCCGGCCATGGCGGGAGCGGCAATCCCGAGTTAGAGATTTCAGCAAAGCTCGCCGGAGCTGAGATGCGAAAGGCGCTGGCTACGTCACTCACCTGTCTGTCCGCAGAGGATCGTCTGCTGGTTAAGCTTTATTATTTTGACGGCCTGAGATTACGTGAAGCGGGAGCTCTGCTGGGCGTTCATGAAGCAACTGCAAGCCGCCGGCTGATGCGCATTCACGCCGACTTGCGCCGGCAGGTGGAAACCACTCTGATAGAAGGGAAGCGTTGGAGTAAGGATGAGACGGAGCGCGCTTTTTCAGAGATTGGGCTTCACTTGGAGGCGGATATCGAGCCATTGCTGGCCGGTGAAAGTTTATTGCTCAATAAGGAAAACGAGATTGCCGGATGAGTATTCAGAGCGAATTTGGTAGAAAACGACTTGCCGCAAGCAATGGGGTACAAGGTCGTTCTTAAGAGGGCACAGAAATACGTCAGATGAAACAAGGCAAAAACAGCGAAATTGAGCTTCTACTGCGGTCCCTCGCGAGGGGTGAGCGCGCGGAGCCTTCTTTGGATTTCGGTCATGGGTCCTCTGGTAAGAGCCAGGTTTTTTCGGATCACCTGGATGCTGACGAACTCAGCTCATTTGCGGAAGGCGTAGTGCCGGCTGCTGCCCGATCTCGTTACATGGTACATCTGGCGGATTGTCGTGAATGCCGTGGCGTGGTTGTGCAGTTGACTCAAGCATCGGGTGCAGCAGTCAGCGCTGAACCCATCAAACAGGAAACTGGCTCCGGCTTTTGGCTCACGCTAGCCGCGTTGTTCTCATCTCCGGTTTTGCGTTACGCCATTCCCGCAGTTGCCCTGACTGCGGTTATCGGAATCAGCTTCTTTGCGTTGCGAACACGGGAGGATCGTCCTTACCTCACCGCTCAAACAGAAGCGAATACGCCTGTGGCGCCCGGCTCTGCAATCGCGCCGCCTGCCGGGTCACCCTTACCCTTAGCACGGATTGAGACTCCGTCGGAAACTCAAGGCGGCACCGAATCAAAGTTACGGTTCGACACCACTGCCGAGAGAAAGGGCTTTCAGGATGAAAGTCCACGGGTCGCCAAAGCACCGGCGACAACGGCCGATTCTGACGCAACGGGCTTTATCGCATCGAAGCGGCCAGATCAGGCTAAACCGTCTTTTCGAGCAGGTGCTGATCGTCCGGTATTCGCTCCTGAGCCTGCGTCCGCGGCGCCCCCACCCCCACCTGCGAAAGCAGCAAACAAAGAGGAAGACAAAGCTTCCGAGGTCCAGCAACAAGAGCTCTCGAAGCGTGAAGTCCAGAATTTGCCGGTGCAGAATCAAAGGAATCAACCGCGGGATGACCGGGTACAGCATGGTCCCTCGAGAAACAACAATGTCATTAACGAAGCTCCAAGGGCTGAGGGCCTGACGACCGAGCGCGGGGAATCCAGAGCTAAGAGCAAAAAAGACTCCGAAGAAGAAACTGAAACCAGGACGGTCTCCGGCAAGCGTTTC
>DATKIS010000904.1:0-6453 GCA_035543975.1 Pyrinomonadaceae bacterium | reverse complement strand
GGTCCGGTTGAGTTTTCCCTACGTTCGATCGATGGCCAAACCATAACTTCGAACAGCCTGCGCGGTGAAGTGGTGGTGCTGGCATTTGGGGCCTCCTGGTTACCGCTGTCGAAAACACAGTTGCAGGGGGTCAGGAAGCTTGCCGACGAGTACAGCAACCGCGGAGTGGTCGTTTACTGGGTCAGCACGGAGTCGGAAGATTCGAAATCAAAAAACTTTGCCAGCGACGATCAACTCCGCGCGTTTGCTCAGAAATACGGTCTGAAAGTTACCGTCCTGCGCGACCCCGATGGAGCATTTTCAAAGAAGCTGGGAGTAGACCAGTTGCCTTCGATTGTTATTGTCGATAAGGAAGGCCGGGCGTCCGAGCCTATCGGCGGACTCGATCCAAGTGGCAATCTGACCAACCAACTAGCCGATCGCCTCAAGGACGTTCTCTGATCCTTCTCTTTGAATGTACTCGTTTCAGGCCGCCTTCCGAGGCGGCCTTTTTGATGTCCGGAGTCCGGCCGCGCAGACGCCCAGACTAC
Source organism: Pyrinomonadaceae bacterium (assembly GCA_035543975.1). GTDB lineage: Bacteria > Acidobacteriota > Blastocatellia > Pyrinomonadales > Pyrinomonadaceae > PSRF01. The sequence goes on along the minus strand of DATKIS010000904.1, from coordinate 5,923 downwards.
AAAAGTCCATCAACTTCTAGCGCTTCCGCAACTCCTCAAGACCTTTACCGCCAGTTGTTCTGCCTTGTATCTCCTTCGCGCTCTTCGCGTCTGAGCGTCTTGGCGGTTATTCCCCTTCGCCAAAGCAGGATTTGACCTTGCCCCAAGCATCAGAATCTAATAACTTGCTAATCCAGCTCCGTCTGACTTCCAATGACTTTCAAGCTAATAAACCCCGCGTCACTTGGCTCCCCGCGAGGATTCTCGAATGGCGTTTTGACCGACGCAGGCGGCCGATTGTTGTTTGTCGCCGGCCAGATTGCGGGGGATGAAAACCAGGCAATAATTAGCGACAGTTTCGTCGAGCAATTCGATCGGGCGCTGGCAAACGTGATTTCGGTAGTCACCGAGGCGGGCGGCAGACCGGACCAAATTGCCCGAATGGTGATTTATGTGACCAATAAGCTCGAGTATCTTGAGCACCAACGGGCGATCGGCGAGAGTTATCGAGCCCGCATGGGAAAACACTTTCCGGCGATGGTGTTGGTTGAAGTAAAGAGCCTGCTTGAGACACGGGCTAAGGTAGAGATTGAGGCGGTCGCAGTTCTGAGTACTTAAACTTCAGCAGGTTATGAAGCAGCGATTCACGTCCGCCACAGTAATGCTTTTGCTTGTTTCTGTAGGCATGGCGTGTTCACTGACTTCTAAGACCCCCCTGACCTGGCACATCTTGCTGGAGACCGACGCGGCGGGCTCTGACCTTCAGATATTAATCCCGCGGACGGTAACGATAATTGAGCAGCGTCTGAATGCGGCTGGGGTTCCCAGCTTTCGGGTCGTGGCCCAGGGGAGTCCTCCAAACGGTCGCATCCTGGTGAACCTCGCGGAGGTGCCGGACCGCCAGCGCTTGATCGAGTTGATCACGTCGAGGGGACAACTGGAGTTGACTGCCATTGTCAGCCCGCCGAGTCCATCACCCGTACAGGCTTACAACTCAAAGGACGCGGCTGTTGCTTCGCTCGGAGGAAAGGTACCCGAGAACCGTAGCGTACTGCCTTACACCGAACGAAATGACCCCTTCGCGGCCCAGCAAAACTCCGCCGATACTGAGAAGGCAAGGGAGTGGGTAGTAATCGAGACGCCTGCCATAGTGGATGGTAACGAGATTCGAAACGCGGCTGCGAGACATGAAAGCGGTCAGGATTACCACGTCTCATTCGCATTGAAGGCTAACGGCGCAGAGAGGCTTGGCGCCTGGACTGGTGCTCACCTCAATGACTACATCGGTGTTGTGCTCAACGGTGAGGTCAAGTCGATTGCCTACATTAGGTCGCAAATTCATGATCAGGGTGAAATCAGTGGGCGGTTCTCCAAACATGCGGCAGAGGACCTGGCACTGATTCTAAGACTAGGCCCCCTACCGTCGCCGGTGAGGATCGTAGAGCAGGGATCGAACAAATAGCTGAACGACTGGCTCAACGCATGAATAACCCAAGTAGCTTTCTTTACGAACAGTCCGCATCCGGAGTGGCGACGATTACGCTCAACCGGCCGGAGCGCCTTAACGCGCTGACTTTCGAAGTATATCGAGAGCTGACCGACACCTTCGCTGCTCTCAAGTACAACCCTGAAGTGCGCGCGGTCGTAGTTGCCGGCGCAGGTCGGGCCTTCTGTTCCGGCGGTGACGTGCATGACATCATCGGCGAACTCTTTTCACGCAACATGGAAGGCTTGCTGGAGTTTACCCGAATGACGTGTGAACTCATCCGCAACATTCGTTTATTGCCTCAGCCCGTCATAGCCAGCCTTAACGGAACAACTGCCGGTGCGGGAGCGTGCATCGCCCTCGCCGCCGACATCCGTTTGGCGAGCGAGGACGCGAAGATCGCTTTCCTGTTCGTGAAGGTCGGACTCTCAGGTGCTGACATGGGAGCAGCGTATCTGCTGCCGCGCGTGGTGGGTTTGTCTAAGGCCACCGAACTGCTTTACACCGGAGACTTCATTTCGGCGCCGGAGGCGGAGCGAATCGGCCTCTACAATCGGGTCGTACCCGCTGAAGAGCTAAGCCAAGTGACGCTGGACTTCGCCGAACGGCTGGCCCGGGGACCCGCTTTTGCCCTCGCCAAAACGAAGGAAATGCTAAACCGCGAATTAGATATGAACCTCGACGCCGCGCTTGAATGCGAGGCACAAGCTCAGGCTATCTGCATGCAGCATCCGGATTATCGGGAGGCGTATGAGGCTTTTGTAGCAAAACGGCCGCCGAAATTTGCGAGGGGGAAAGGGTAACGGGGAAAGGGAAACGAATCTGCTTTTCCCTTTACCCGTTACCCTTTCCCCCTGTCCTTCAAGGTATTGAGCCATGACCGACAAACTAATCGACCAACTACCGTTTTTTACAACCGACCATCGGACCCTGGCGTCGGACCTTCAGTCATTTGTGGCCGAGACGATTGAGCCGCGCGCCCAGGAAGAAGCCGACATCAATGCGCAGTTGCGCGAATTCGTTCGCACCCTCGCGGAAGCAGGAGTATTGCGTTATGCGGTGGCGTCGCCGGGAACGAGGCTTGACGTCCGTGCGCTCTGCCTGATTCGCGAGGCCCTTTCCTATTCGTCCGCCCTGGCTGACCTCGCCTTCGTAATGCAGGGCCTGGGAACTTACGCCATCAGTCAGGCAGCTGCGGAGCATGTGCGCGATTTCTGGGTTTCGAGAGCTGCGGAGGGTAAGGCCATCGCCGCGTTTGCCTTAACCGAGCCTGAAGCGGGCTCCGATGTTGCCTCAATCAAGACCACGGCAAAACGTGACGGCGACGCCTACGTGATTGAAGGTAACAAACGTTTTATCTCAAACGCGGGAGTGGCGGATTTCTACACTGTCTTCGCCCGGACTGGAACTGATGCGAATGGCCGCGCTGCCCTGTCTGCTTTCATCGTCGCCGCCAGGATGCCGGGGTTCAGGGTAATCAACCATACCGAGATGATCTCGGCACACCCAATTGGCGAAATTGAGTTCAAAGACTGTCGCGTCCCGGCCGACAATCTGATAGGCGCGGAAGGCGATGGCTTCCTGTTAGCCATGCGCACCATGGACATGTTTCGTGCGAGCGTTGGGGCTGCCGCTTGTGGCATGGCCCGTCGCTCTCTCGACGAAGCCGTTCGCTATGCAACCAACCGCAGACAGTTCGGCCGACTCCTGGCGGAGCATCAATTGGTGCAGGCCAAACTCGCAGACATGGTGACTGAACTCGACGCCGCCAGACTACTGGTATATCGCGCCGCCCATTTGAAAGACATGGGTACCGCTCGCGTAACCCGCGAAGCCAGCGAGGCAAAGCTCTTCGCCACCGAGGCAGCGTGCCGGATTATCGACCAGGCGGTACAAATCCACGGAGGCGCCGGACTCGTGCGCGGCAGCGTGGTTGAGCGACTCTACCGGGATGTTCGGGCTCTCCGAATCTACGAAGGCACTTCTGAGATCCAGAAACTCATCATTGCGGGTCAGCTGATTAAGGAGTAGGACAAGTAGCCTCGCCAAGTGCGAATAATTATGAAGCTGATGTCATCAGATACAACCGTCGAAGCTCAGCGAATGCATTTTGAGCTGATGCGAAAGCTTCCTGGTTGGAAGCGGCTAAGCCTGGCCTTTGAGTTAACCGAGGCGACGCGTCAGCTGATCATTTCCGATATTAGAAATCGTTTTGCCGGCGCCAGCGACGAAGAGATTCGCCGCAGATTTATTTCGGGCGTACTACCTCGAGAGGACGTGATTCCACTCCGGCGGAAGAGTCTCCAATACGCAGTGGAATGATGTCATCGGTGTCATCGGTGCGTCCTCCTCGGGGCTCGACATTGCCTACTTGCGAGAGGGCGCAGCAAGACTAGGAATAGCAGAACTGCTAAATCAGGCCTTCAGGGAAGCTGACGAGGAACCTTCCGGCCCTGCAGAAACATGAAAATCAATATTATCGGCGGCGGGCCGGCCGGGATGTACTTTGCCATCCTGATGAAGAAGGCCAACCCGTCACATGAAATCACCGTTTACGAACGCAATGGCCCAGACGACACTTTCGGCTGGGGCGTTGTATTTTCCGGAAAGACGCTCGCCAATCTGCGCGCGGCTGATGAAGAATCGCATTCAGAAATCACGCGCAACTTCGAAGCCTGGGACAACGTGGATGTAGTTCGTGACCACGAGAAGATTTCTATCCACGGGAACAGCTTTTCCGGAATTGCCCGCCTCCAGCTGCTCAAGATCCTACAGGGCCGTTGCCGGGAGCTGGGTATCGATTTGCTCTTCCGAACCGAGGTCACTGACATTGATTCTTTGCGCTTGTCCTGTGATCTTTTGGTAGCGGCCGACGGTGTTAACAGCACAGTCCGAAAACATTACTCAACCAACTTCCTGCCAAGTCTGGATCTGCGTCCAAACCGTTACATCTGGTATGGAAGTAATCGGCTTTTTCATGGCTTGACGCTCACCTTTCGCCAGAATGACGACGGGGTATTCGCTGCCCACTCTTACAAGTTCAACAAAACCACCAGCACGTTCATTATCGAATGCGACGCGCAAACCTGGAAGAACGCGCGCTTCGATACGATGAGTAGCGACGCAACCAGGGAATATCTGGAGCAGGTATTTCAAAAAGACCTGGACCAGGCACCGTTGCTTTCCAATAAGTCAAACTGGATCAATTTCGCCGTGGTAAAGAACAAGAATTGGTGTTTCGATAGTGTTGTGTTGCTGGGCGACGCGCTCCATACGGCCCATTTTTCGATCGGATCGGGAACTAAACTGGCGATGGAAGATGCGATTGCTCTCCATGATTGCTTCAAATCGACAGATACCGTCAGCGAGGCTCTTAGCCGGTTTGAGTTAATACGAAAACCGGTTATTGAGGAGTATCAAGCTGCTGCCTATGACAGCATGCGGTGGTTTGAGAACGCCGCAGACTACATGAAACTGAGTCCAATTGAGTTGGCCTATGCGCTCATGACCCGCAGCGGCCGGGTGGATTACGAGAAACTGCGTGAACGCGCCCCGGATTTTATCGCCCGGTATGAAAGCAGTAAACGGTGAGCAGTGGGCAGTGGCCGGCGTAATTCGAATGAATGTCGATGAATAAGTTAGACCATCCCGAAATTAATACCAGTGGACTGGCAGCGGAAGTCCGGAAGGCAATGGCGCGCCAAGCCATCAAGAGCCAGCCGCTGGCGGGACACCGGCCCACCATCGAGGAGGAGCCTTCGCTTTTTGGGAAGACGGTTGACGACGGCAAGGAGGATTTCACGCGTAACAGGCCGTTGGCTACTGACCCGAATTTCGCGTCCCTCGACTTGCTGCCGAGTAACCTGCCGAAGTCTCCACGGCTAAGTTCCGAACTCATCTTCGAGTCAAATGAAGACAATGAGTATCAGCTCATTGACTTACTGAAATTTCAGGACGCCGATTTTCTGGTCGTCGCCTACCGGGCAGTTCTGAAACGCGAGCCAGATAGTTTTGGGTACAACCATTATCTCGAGCAACTCCGCGAAGGTCACCTTGATCGGCTGGACCTCCTGGCCAGCCTGCGCTTTTCACCCGAGGGCGAACTCAAGAAGGTCCACATCAAGGGCCTGGCCCTGCCCACATTCATGAGGCGCATTGGTCACCTGCCCATCATCGGCTATCCAGTTCGTTTAGGACTTGGTATCTTGCGATTGCCTTCACTAATCCATCGCGTAAGACGACAAGAAGCCTATTCCGGAGCCCAAAGCCGTAAGTTGGCCGAACAAGCTAACGCAGCCGCGGATTACGTCGACACCTTGAGCGCCTACCTCTTAAACCTCTCTGCCGCCACCACCAGTTTCTTTCGAAGGGCCGAACTGCATGACGAGCGGCATCGTCAGATTCAGCAACGACTGGAGAACTTGATCGAGCAGCAACAAGTAGACACCGTGGTTGGGC
>DATKIS010000903.1:0-5644 GCA_035543975.1 Pyrinomonadaceae bacterium | reverse complement strand
GAGTTCGGGCGTCTCCAGCCGGCACGGTCCACACCACGTGGCCCAAAGATTCAAGAGCAGAACTTTGCCTTCGTAGTTTGAAAGTTTTATCGGCGCCCCGGTCAGGGCGGGCATCTCGGCGTTCAGTACGCTGGGCGGTAGGGTTGTCACCAGTGCCGGGGGCGATGGCGCCGGCACCGCGCTCCTGGGCGCAGGGACGGGCGTACTGGTCGTCACACTGGGTCCGGGAGGCTGCGGCCTGGGTTCATCGCCAGAACTGCAACTCGAAACTCCAAACGCAGCAAACAGCGACAACACTACAATCGTGAAAGCCAAACGTGCGGGTGTCCAAAGAGCGTCCCCATTGTTCATTTTCTTGTTTTCTTGCATTACCTAACGGCTCCCTCCAAAACGGAAGGAATCAAGAATGATCGGCATCTGACCCTTCACACCCACATCTTCAACACCGGTTAATTCGGGGGCCAACGATGTGGCGAGCATGATCAAAGTCGCGCCTGTTTGACTACTTGTATTCCCGGTAGGCACAAACACCACCCGGCCCCAAAGTTTGATATCGCCTTTTTCGGTTCCCCGGGAAACGCTCTCAAATCGAAATTCATAGGCGTCCAGCGAATTTATCTTGGTTGGCCCTTCTGACACCTTGCGATACTCAGGGAAGCCATTAGCCAAGCTGGCCCCCAGCAATCCGACTAACTGCGGAAACATGGGCTCATCTGCTGCAAACGTCCCTTTGCTGGTATACCAGCCCACCGCGAAATTCTCCTGAGTGAAATCCGGCGGGAGCCTTCGTTCGACTTTGGCAAAATTGCTTGCTCCCGGCACACCAGCTTTTGGATCCACGTCCCAGGTCTGGGGATAGTAGAAAGAAAAGTCGAGGTAATGCTCGGCCAGCTTTCCGTCCAGGTTCTCTTTTGAGTTAGTAAACTTCACTGAGTTTGGTGGCGGAACTAATTCTGCCTCAGTGGTCGGCGCGGCTGGTTGCTCAGCCGTATTAGTGTTGACGTTTTGATTAACGTTTTCAGTTTGATTCGTCCGGGTGACCACCGGGGGCGACTGGGACTCGTTAAGCCGCGGTTTGATCACCAGGAAGAACACGGCCACTACAGCGCCTACTCCCAGAATCAGAAGCCCCCCCAGTATTCCCAGGATTAGCGGAAGCTTTGACTTCTTCTGGGGCTGAGGCTGAGCAGCCGGGGCCGCCGGCAAAGGCGCGCTCGGCGCTCTGGACGGCAACGCGGTAGTTGGCGCGTTGGAGAAAGGAGATTGAGCCACCCTTTGCGGATCTAGTGGACCGGTCGTCTTTCCAATATCCCCCGTGGGAGGATGCGAGAGCGCAATTGTTTCCCCCAGATTGGGCAGCCCCGACACGTCACGGAGCTGCTGCGTCGGAGGTGTCATTGGCGAAGGCGACGGGATCTGGATCGTCGCGTTCGGATCGAAGGCCTGTTCCGAGCTCAACAACAAACCGCCATCAACTGTGCAAAACTTCTGATTGTCGTCTGGGTACGTTCGGCTACACTTCGGGCAACGCTTCATGGAAGAAATATGCTCCTTGTGGATTGAGCTCTGGATTCGACCCCACTCGCGTCTGCGCTGGAGATCTCGATTGGCGTTATTGCGCTTTGGAAAGTTTCTGTTCCAGTTCCTTATTGTTGGGATCAAGCTCTAAGGCTCTACGGTAAGCTCGGGCCGCGCTCGACTTCTTCTTCGCCTTCAAAAAACCATCACCAACGCCCGCGAAGCCATATATACCGGCCAACTCTTTTCGATCTCCCGGAGAGGCTAATCCTGCCGCGCGCTCGTAAGTCACCTCGGCTTCCTCATAGCGTTCCAACGCGAGATAGGAGCGGCCAAGCAAATTGTAGGGCTGAAACGCGCGGGCGCTGACTTCGGTGGCAAGCTTAAGGTAGGGCTCAGCCTCCTGGTACCTCTTATAGGCTACGAGCAGCCGCCCGAGGAGGTAAAGAGAGTTGGGGTTACGGGCATCAAGTTCCAACGCCCGTTTCAGAATCGGTTCTGAGCTGTCCCACTGACCTTCGGCCTGTAACGACTCGGCGATCAAGTTCAGCGTAGCGGGATCTTTGGCCAAACTCGAGGCCTTCTCGTAGAGCGGCGCTCCTTCAGTCGCGCGTCCCAGTCGTTTCAAAACTCGACCCAGATGGACGTAAGCAACAGCAAACTCTGGATCCAGTTCTACGGCCCGCCGGTATGCTTGCTCAGTTTCAGCGTTGACAATGCCGCGTGTCTGCAGTGCGACACCCATCCGATCCCAGGCGATCGCATTCTTCGGTTGGAGTTGAACTGCCCTTCTGGCAAAGCTCTCGGCGTCGGCCAGGCGCTTGGCGTTGCCCTCGCCGGTGCGTGGCTGGACTAACACTACACTCAAAGCCACCAGGATATCAGCATCAAATGGACTCCACTCGAGCGCACTCCGATAAGACTTCTCGGCTTCCGCCCAACGCTGCTGATCTGAATAGATATTTCCGAGGCCGTAGGCGGCTCGGGGATCGCGTGGCTTGAGTTTCAGAATACCCTGGTAGGCTGCTTCCCCTTCCGCGAACCGGCGCGCATCGCGAAATTGATTGCCCTTTTCGAGGAGGTCGTCCGCTCGTTCTTCAATTGACCCACCGCCGGCGCCCACGCTCGTGGATCCACTGGAACGGGAACCAGAACCCCGCCTCGTGTTAGGCGTTGGTTTCGCTGCGCGTCGCTTCGTCTCGGGATTCTTCGGTCTAAAGATCCCGGCGCCACCGCCGACATCAACGCCGACGTCCTGGGCAATGGCGTGGCTGCCGCCAATTGAAAGGCAGGTGGACAGGACGACAAACAAGAAAATAGGGCGAAAACTCGAAGAAGCTCTCATGATCCTCTCCCGGATAATTGTTGATTGTAGCTTCAATCACACATGCCGATAAGTGGTAGGCAATTCTCACGCTAACTCAAACTGCGGCGGATTGTAGCTCAGTCTGCGGGATATCATCTAATGGCGGGGGCTCGTAACGCAAACAGTTAGTTTGCAGCGCAAGCTGAGACGGCTTTCAAGTCCGGAAGCTAAGCCTTCAAAGCCAAGTGAATGGTTGCGATATGAGCGACAATGGAGTTATGGAGTTGGTCGCACCAGGCGGAAACCCAGAAAAATGGATTTAAAGTTCGGTTGCCCAGCATCGCGCCAGCAGGACGTCATTAGCTTGGTCTTGCCAGTAGGATCGGAGGCGTAGCCAAATCCCCGATAAATGACCTTGCCTCGATCGGCCCGGGGAACTTCTCCTTCGCTGCCTGGATAAACCGCATATTCTGAAGAGGTCCATTCCCACACATTGCCGATTAGGTCCTGCACGCCCCAACTGTTGTTCCCCTCAGTCCGCGAACCAACAGCTTCGGCATCGGATTGGTTCAGCACTGCATTATCCAGTTTCCAATCATTACCCCACGGATAAAAATTGTTCTTGTCGCCATTTCGGGCGGCATACTCCCATTCTGCCTCGGTCGGAAGGCGGTACTTCACATTGTCACGCTTTGATCGCCACGCAGCAAAATCATTTGCATCCTGGAGCGACACGTTAGACACAGGGTAGAACCCACGGCCGTAGGGCGCCTGTGGGCCCTTCCAGTGCTCTGGCCATGACCGGCGGTTGGTGTCCTGAACAAACTGCTCGTACTCTGCGTTCGTCACTTCAGTCTTATCCATGAGGAACGAAGGCACCGTGACGCTATGTGCCGGGGCCTCCTGCAAAGGGCCGTCATCTCGCCCCATCTGAAACGTTCCGCCCGGAATCTCTATCAGTTCTGCTTTGATTGGGGCCGGGGTCGGACTCGCCCCTGGATTGCCATTGTTATTGATATTCGGCCCAGGGCCTCCAACAACAACGTCTTTAGACTTCATCCAGAAGTACCCAACCACGGCGGCTACCGTCAAAAGCACCACCAGGCCAACGCCCGCGATCATCAACGTCGAATTGCTCTTTGGCTTCGCAGGAATTGAAACTTCAAACTTGTGACTACTTTGAGCCGCCGCCGGCGCCACTCCGGGAAGACTGGTGTTGGCCACGGACAGGGCGCCACTATCCTGGTGGACCTGCGTAGCTTCCAGATCGGCAACGGTGGCACCCGTGGGAGAAATGCTGGTGGCGAGTTTGGCCAGACGCTCCTCGAGTTCCCTGGCCTGGCGTTCGACGCGCGCCATCTGTTCGCGCTGCTGTCGCTCGCGTTCCTCCTGCGCTTCCTTCTCTTTGCGAACTCGCTCTTCCTGTTCCTTGCGCTTTCGCTCCTTCTCTTCCTCAGCTTTGCGGCGGGCGTCAGCCTCGCGCGCCAGCTCTTCACGAGCGATCCGATCCTTTTCCTTTTGTTCCTGCTCGTAAGCAAGTCGGGAAGCCGAGATCTTTTCCTGCTCTTCCGGGCTTAACGCTGCAGAACTCACCGTTCCCGCCATCGAATCAAATGCCGACTCGGCGGTTGTTTGTTGCGGCATGGCCGCGGTATCCGGAGATGGCTCAAATAGGGTCCGGTCAAGCTCGGGAGGAAGAGTTTGACGGCCGGCCCGCATTGTCCCACTCTCGGCCGCAACCGCCTCCCGAAGTTCCTGCAGAAACGCGTCGACAGTCGGAATGCGCGCGGCCGGATCCTTCTCCAGTGCATGGTAAACAACGGCCTCAATCCGTGGCGCTATGTCGACTCCCACTGATTGGAAGCTGGGTGGCGGCAACGTGAGGTGCTTCTTCATGATCGAAGGAATCGAAGTACCTTTGAAGGGCACATCTCCCGAGAGCATCTGGTAAAGAATAATGCCGAGGCTGTAGACGTCGGCCCGTGCATCCGGTTCTTCGTCCGACCACTGCTCCGGCGCCATATAAAACGGCGACCCCATCAAGCCGCTGGTTTTTGCCTGCACAAAGGAGCCCAACAGTTCGCCCGACTTGATCTTCGCCAGACCAAAATCGAGGATCTTCAATCCTTCGGCGATCGATTGACCCGTTTGAGTCATGATGTTCAAAGGCTTGAGATCGCGATGAACGATATTTTGTCGGTGGGCCGCGCTCACTCCCGCCCCGATAGCACACGCGAATTCCAGCGCTCGTTCCGGCGACATCCGCTTCTCAGCCGCCAGGATGTCCTGGAGCGATTTCCCGTTAACAAACTCCATCACCAGAAAGGGCATCGTGCCTCGAACGACGCCAAAGTCGGTGACGGCAATTATGTTTTGATGGCGGATGGCGGCGGCAGCCAGCGCTTCCTGGCGAAAACGCGTGACCAGCATCGGGTCGTTGCCAACCAGATCCGGCAGGATCACTTTGATTGCGTGAGAAGTCTTGAGGAAGATGTGCCGAGCCTGAAAGACGACTCCCATTCCGCCCTGTCCCAGACGTCGCTCCAGCTGGTAACGAGCATCAAGTATGGGTTCGCCAATCAGCGATGGAGTGGTGGCATCGCCGTCCTGGGGACAGTGGTTGATTTCGTCTGGGAAACAGCGCCTACAGGCTGGACATTCTTTCATTTATTGGCCCGGTTGAAACGCCGAAGCTAATAGGACAGTTTGCGGACTGATTCTAACGGCTACTCTTTAGGCAAGCAACCAACAAAAGAGAGGCTAGCGTGCTTGAAGCTGCTTCACTTCACAACGATGTTCACCAACCGCTGCGGCACCACG
>DATKIS010000902.1:0-2265 GCA_035543975.1 Pyrinomonadaceae bacterium | reverse complement strand
CAGTTTGAACGGCAGCGTTTGTAATCGGTCCTGACTGATTTCGTAGGTTACGTGAGCCTCATTCTCAATCATTCGAGTTTTGGAGACTACCATGAAAAAGACCTCACTCATGACCACTGATTCTCCGTCTCCTTAAATCATTACTGAAACAAAACTTATGCAGAACTACCGAGTGGCGACGGCAGTCAACGCCGGGTCAGACGTAGTGGCAGTCTGCAATGGCAGCGGCAACGTCGAATTGTTCACCATCGGCACTGACGGTACTGTTTGGAATTTTTATCCGGATCCGACCAGCGACACGGGTTATAGCGGTGTGTCAACCGGTCTGATAGCAGGAGCCATATCGGTTGGGGTGGGAAGCGACGGCAAGCTAATAATTTTTGCCGGTGTCGGTTTACAACTTGTTTATATTGTGGAGATCAACTCCGCGACCGCGCGCTGGAGCACACCGGCAAACGTGCAATTGCCGTTGCCGCCAAACGCTACTCGAATCGCGCGAGTCTACACGCAGGAAATTGCCGGCAGTCTTTACGTGGGAGTGCTGACGCAATTCACGTCCGTACCAGGCCCCAGTTATTCCTTGTCATATTCAATCTGGCAAACCAGCGCACCTTCGTTTCAACGCACTCCGATGAATTTGAACAGTCTTAACTGCGTGTGGCTGGGGAATGCTGCCGTGAACGCCACGTTTGCATGTGTTGTGTTGATACTGTAATAGTCGGCTACAACACTTCGACCAGCGCGATTACGCGATATCCGACGGCTACTTTCAGCAGCATCAGCGTTGACGCCGCTACTGACTCAGCGGGTAACAGCCAGATCTTCGCGATACTCAATGACGGCAATGCCTATCACCTTGCCGCTGGTCCAGGCACTCAGCCCTATAGTTGGGTGCAGCTAAGTCAGGCAATGACCTTCCGGCAGATCGACGTTGACACAGACAGCAGTGGCAACATTCAAGTATTCGCAGTATCCGGAGACAATAATCTTTACCACTGGGAACGGCAGGCCGGTAGCCAGACGGGATATTCCTTTCCGCCCGCAAGTATATTTCAAAATGTCGCACGGCTGGCGGTGGCAGCCAATGATAGTGGCGACGTCGACCTGTTTGCTATTGGCACGGCGCAGAACACCCTGACACATCTTTATCAGGAGCAGCAGACCAGCAATTGGCAAACTCAACGTGTCGAGGTTCCGGCAAATGGTCAGGTTGAGGAATACGTTTCCTACACGTCTGATGTCACTCTCAGTGACGCGGTCGGCGCGCTACTGGTTAATTCTCCCGTCAGCGTATGGGCGGCTGAAGAGACGAAACTAACGATTAACGGCGCTACCTACTTCGTGGACGCTCATCGTCCGGCGCGCACCTCCACAAACAGCGCGGGCATGCTCTCTATTGCTCAGGAAACCGGCTCGTTAGCCATTCCGGCGATTCAAATAAACCTAACCGGAATAATGCCTCCGGACACATCGATTGCCATTCAGCAGTCGGGTGGTGTTCAGTCGGATCTAGCTACTGTGCAGGGCACGGACCTGATGGAAGCGAAAGACGTCAACGGGAACTATCTACTGGCGGATCAGTATCGCAACCAGGCCACGACAGACAGTTTGGCGAGCGCCTTCAATAAATGTATGAGCCTGACCGGCTCCGCTCCGCCAAACTCCGTCGCTTTGCCGACCAGACGAGGGCCGAAACCGGGCATCTTTTTGCGCAGCTCTGGGCTTGCTACCGATTTGCGTCTCATCGCTGCGCCCGCGGTCGAACAGCATTGGCAGTTGTCATTCAATGGCTTCGATGTCCGTTACCGTGATCTTACGCGCGAGGAAGCCTTCGCTCTTCTGGTTGAAAAGAGAGCGTCCATTCAATCTTCATTTGGCATATTCGATTGGCTGGATGACGTTGGCGACTTTCTCGCTGGCGTAGTTGATGGCGTCATCAGCGTAGTCGATACAGTGATCACGACGGTGGCCCAGGGAGTGCAAGCTGCCTTCACTTTTATCGTCAATGGCGTCACTTACCTCTACGAAACGGTAATCACTTTTGTTGAGCAGGCATTCGCTGCGGTGGAAGCATTCTTTGCCCAAGTGAAAGTGTTTTTCGAGAAGATCTTCGAATGGCTCGGCTTCCTCTTTAACTGGCCAGACATTCTCCGCACTCACGTGGCGCTGTCTTACGCCGTTAACGAGTTCCTTACTTTCTTGCAGGGATCAGCAGCTGGAGTTCAAACCATTGTCGACAACGGCTTGAGCAATTTCCAAAACCAG
>DATKIS010000901.1:0-7881 GCA_035543975.1 Pyrinomonadaceae bacterium | reverse complement strand
GACATCAGCGCTGTCTTGATCGAGTCGAACCAGAAAAAAGCGATCTTCCTGCGTGAGGCGCTGAAAACGACCCCTGGTTTGCAAGCCACAGTGCTTCCGCAGCGATTTGAAAGTATCGACGCTCCGGCCGTCGATTTTGTCACTTGCCGGGCCCTGGAACGCTTCGAAGAGATGCTACCCCAACTCATTTCATGGTCGCCCCGGCCGGGCCAGTTGCTGCTGTTTGGTGGTGAAGGATTGGGAGCCAAAATTGCGGAACTGGGCTTGGCGGCCACGAAAAGCCTCATACCGAAGTCTCAAAAAAGATTCCTCTTCCAAATAATCAATTCCTGAATCGACCAACCTTTGCTGGAAGCAGCCAGAGCCTGACGCGCCCAAACCAAAGTTCAGAGTTTTAGCCTTTAAGCAGCCTTGCCCGCGAAGTCGGCGAAGCCGGCGAAGCCGACGAATGAAAGTAGCCCACCGATTCATCGGTGGGATCACGTTAGACCTGAGCCCGAGTCCGTGAAACGGACGGCTGAATGCCAAGCCTCTGATCGCCAGGAATTTCAGTCGTCAGTTCACGGACTCCGACCTCGCTGGGACCGACTACCCAGCACTGAAGTGCTGGGCTACTTTCACTCGTCCACTTCGCGGACTGAAGGATAGCTGACTTTTCGGGCAAAGCCCCTTTAAGCCTTTCCTACCGAACTTCCCAACTGCCCCTTAAGGTCACAAGATAAAGGGCGCGACGTTCGTTGTTGAACGTCGCGCCTTCCCGTGTGCAAACCAACCCTTTGTCTTGCCCGCCCAATAGGGACGAACAACCGCTACGGCACTATATCGAGGGCGATTAATTGCTGCCCCGAAATTACGAATTCCGCTGGCGGCAACTCCATCTCATAAACGGCGGAGAGCACCGTGGGAGTGTAGCCCCCGGAGTTCCTGTCGCTGTTGAGGGTCGCCACCATCGACGGCGGCAGGTTGGGCAACTCGCTGGTGCCGATAACCACGCCGGGAGTAATGCGGAAAAGCTTTACGTAAAGTCGGTCGCTCTTCTTCACCTTATTGATGGCCTGCACCAGCTGCCCCAAATCTTGCGGGACAAAAGACCGGGAAGCCGAGCCCTCCTGAAGCGCTCCTCCGTCACCCACAAACACCAGCAGTTGACCGGGCAAGGCATCATCCGGGATCTGGACTGGAATACGCTGAACAAATTGCTTGCCGGATTCTGTCCTGACGTAAGCCTGAATCTCAATCTTTTCGCCCCGGCGAGCTTCAGTCTTGTTTAGTGCAATTCGCTCCAATGCGCCGGCATACTTGGTGTCGGTTGAGGATATGTCGAGCGTCACCCCCTCAATTTGCACGTCATCAAAACCGCTGCCGAGAAGCGAACTGATTGGTCCGGCGACTGAGCCGGCTGCCAGAATCGGAGAGTTTGCCTGCGAAAAGCGGCGATCCACTTGGATGGGTTGCTGTCCCTTGACGTTGATGGCGCCCTTAATGGTGATGGTGGATTCGCCCAACGCTCGTTCGCTGGAAGTAATCGTATTGAAGACCGTGATATTGAGCAGTAGGGGGGTCAAGAAAGAATCGTTCGCGATCTCATAGGAGTAGGTGTCGCTGCGGTCGCGGCTGGTGTGAAGGTTAATCTTTACTGGAATCATCTTCGGCGCCTGACCCAATTGACCAAACACGCCGGCGGACCGATCTTGAGATATCGAGCCCATCATTGTCCCAGGGATAGACAACTTGAACGAGTTGTTGACGTTTGAAATCACCGTAACCACCGCGGTCTCGCTCATGGGCATATCCGCGGCCCCTAGACTCAAAAACGGATGGCCAAACGCATAGATTTTGTCGCCGTCGCGCAACGTCACGGTTCCGGAAGCCGCAATCGAATAGTCTCCGCGAACCAACTGGACGCTCACAGAGGTTCCGGGCGTAAGTGTCTTCTCGGTCGCTTTCCCGAGCGAGGTTATCGCTGCTGAGCCACCAGCCCCTGAAACGGGAAGCAGGCCGTTGGCCGCGAGTTGGGGCGCGAACATGGCAAGCGATTCCTGACTGATTCCGCCAAACACCACCGGCGTAGCGATAGGAGTCATTTGCTGACCCATCAACGGCAGCAGCCTTGAACCGTCGGATACCGGTGCGATCAGGGCGGTTGAACCTACCGTGGGCCTGGGTAAAGTTGGTTTCCACTCCGTAGACGCCAGCTGAGCAAACGAGACGACTTTTGGTTCTTTGGGAGCGCGCGTCTCGGCGGAACCCTTCTCGAAAATCTCAATCATCTGCTTGATCGGGGTAATTCCGGCGATCGGTTCTTTGGAGAACGGAAAACTGAAAGCAATCGCGCCGACCAGCTTGTTATCGATATAAACCGGCGAACCAGACATACCGGCGAACACACCGGTCTTTTCAACGTTCGCGCCACTTAGCCGCGCGATAATGGCCGACTGTCGAGGACCCGGAAAGCCTGGCAGCACACCCAGAAGTTCCACTCCAATCTCTTGCGGCTCGGTGCCGGAGAATACCGACCGCGACGTTCCCTTCATGCCCGGTCTTAAGTCTTCGAGTGCGAAGAGTCGCGGATCCTTTGCATTCGCCTCGGCAACCGGCTTCTGGGCGTTAACCAGCCCATTTAGGGCCAGGATAACAATCGCGATTAAGGAGAGTTTGGTGGAACGTTTCATTCAAATTACCTCTGTTAGTTTACTGCTCGACTGCCTGACCTGACAGTCAGTGGACTATAGCTTTCACCCCGAAGCCGGTCAAGGTGTTCATGAAATTGGTACCGGTGCCACTTCGCTCTGCGGCCCTTGCTGACTCTGTGCGTTCTTTTTGGTTATCCGGTTTACCGCAAAGTCCACTAAGCATCGTCAAGGTCAACAAAGGACTAGGACGCCCGGCAAAACTGCATCAGTACCATGGAGTTTCAAATCGCCTCCGGCCCTTAGGCTGGTTAGACGCTCGAAACGGTCAAAACGTTCCTCTTGCTCCGAACTTTCGCGCATGGTACGTTGCGCGCGACTTCAAGCTCCGCTTCTCTTTCATTCTCTAAACGATTTCGGACTGTTCGATGAATTCGATCGCAGGTTTCATTCTTGTGGGCGGAGAATCTCGCCGAATGGGGACCGCCAAGGCGGATTTGACGCTCGACGGTCGCACCTTCATCGAGCGAATTGCTGATGAAGTCCGCGAAGTTACCACTTCAATTGCGCTCGTTGGGGGCAACGCCTCGGCCCTTCAGAAATCAACCGGCCTCGACATCGCTCCCGATGTTTATCCGAAATGGGGAGCTCTTGGTGGTGTGCACGCAGCGTTGGCGGCGTGTGCCACTGAATGGGCGCTGGTTGTGGCTTGCGATTTTCCGTTCGTCACTGGGGAGCTTTTCGTCCGTTTAGCCAGTTTTCGGGAGGGTTTTGATGCGGTCGCTCCAATCCAGAGCGACTCGATTCCTCAGCCCCTGTGCGCGCTCTACCGCGTCGCACCCTGCCTGACGCGGGCAGTCGACTTGATCGAATCTGGCGAACGAAAGCCCATTGCTCTGCTACAATCTGTGACTACTCGTTGGATTTTGTTTAGTGAGCTTGCGGATTTGAAACACGCAAGTAGTTTATTTGATAACATTAATACGCCGCAGGACTATGCCCGAATACGAGAAAGGAGTTAGTTTGAGGACTCGATCGTGAGCTGGGGGTTGTGAAATGCCGGGACTCTGTTTTCCGGTCCGCATCCTTCCCTCATGGTGATGTCTTTTTCCCATGGCCCGTCGACGACCATTAGGCAAAAAGCTTTTCAAGGCAATCCTACCGCTGCTGCTGATTGTGGCGGCTGCTGCATTGATAGCGTTGGCTTCTCTTGTTTATGGAGTTACCCGGCCACCGCAGCAGGCATACCTCGTTACACCGGAATCGTTTGCTCAAATCAGCGGCTCGGCGCTGAAGGTAACCGAGGAGAGCTGGCCAAACCGTGATGGCACCATGGCCCGGGGCTGGCTGCTGAGGGGCGCGGAAGGAGCGCCGGCGGTTGTTCTTTTGCATCGATATGGCGGCGACCGCTCATGGCTCTTCAACCTGGGCATCAAACTAAACGAAACTACAAACTTCACGATTCTCTGGCCTGATTTGCGAGGACATGGCCTGAATCCACCAGTGAAGGCCACCAGCTTTGGCGGTAGCGAAGGAGAGGACCTGCTGGCCGCCGTGGACTTCCTACATTCGATGAAAGGTTACGGTCAAACCCCATTGGTCGGGCAGTCAGTTGGTGCTTATGGTGTCGAGATGGGCGCTTACGCGGCTCTCCGCGCAGCTGCCAAGGATCCATCCATTACGGCGCTGGTAGTCGATTCGGTTCCGCGCAGCCCGGATGAGTTGTTGAATGCTGCCGTGATTGGCGAAGTCGGCGTTAAAAACAATTTCTTGCTGTCCCTGGCCCGCCTCGCGACCCATAGTTACTTTCTCGGTCGCTACGAGAACACGCCTTCCTGTGAGCTGGCAAGGACCCTGAAGACCCAGAAAGTCCTGTTGCTAGGGGGCGCAGACAACCCCGCTCTACGCGACGCCACGGCATCCCTCGTACCTTGCGTTGCCAATCCAGCCAACCTGGAAACAAAACTTGATCTGCCGGTAACTGGCTTCTCCCTTTCATCTACGACTGGTGAACAAGGAGAGGGTTACGATCGGCCCGTAATAGATTTCTTCAACCGTAATCTGCGATGAGCCTGGCGGGAGTAGGGAGTACACGCTTTAGCTTGCGTCTACCGCCACACGCAACCTGAAGGTTGGACTCTGTACGCCTGTTACCTGGACTGCTGAACTATGACCTTACGTACTGCGGTAATCGGGGTGGGCCACCTGGGCCGGCAGCACGCCCGCATCCATTCAAACCTAGCTGACGAAGGTGTATCGCAGTTTGTCTCGGTTTGCGACGTCGACGAGCAAACGGCCCGCACGATCGCTTCGGAACGCCACGTTGACTGGACGACTGACTGGCGCCAACTCGCCGGCAAAGTAGACGCCGTTAGTCTGGCTGTCCCGACGGCTTCACATTGCGAAATTGCCTGCGCGCTACTGGAGACAGGAATCCATGTTCTGGTGGAAAAGCCCATTGCTCGCACGCTCGACGAAGCTGACGAAATGATTGCGGCGGCCGCAAAAGGCGGAGCGCTGTTGCAGGTCGGACACCTGGAACGCTTCAATCCGGCGCTCATGGCGCTACGCCCTCACGTGCGCAACCCTCTCTATTTTGAAATTCATCGGGTCGGCGAGTTTACCGCGCGCTCATTGGACATCGACGTCGTGCTCGACCTTATGATCCATGATCTCGATGTCGTGCAATGGCTGGTGGGGGAGGATGTGGAAGTTACTGAACTCCACGCCGTGGGCATTCCAATCCTAACGGACAAGGTTGATGCCGCTAATGCGCGACTGGAGTTTGCTTCCGGGGCGGTAGCAAACATTACGGCTTCGCGCGTAGGTACCGAAAAGATCAGGAAGATGCGCTTTTTCCAGCCGCATGATTATATTGCTGTGGACTACACGACGAATCACGCCACGATTAGCAGTCTGGCGCCACCCAGCGGAGGCGGTGTGTGGCCGGGCGTTCAGACGAAAAAACTCGAAATAGTTAATGTGGAACCGCTGCGGGCTGAGATTGTCGCCTTTTTCAGCTCCGTGCGTGATGGACGGCCGGCCGCCGTGTCGGGACCTGAAGGTCGGAACGCTCTCGCCCTGGCTCTACGTGCGCTGCAAAGAATCGCCGAGCATGCGCCGAAGGTTAGGGTTGATGAAGATTTGCCTGAAGAGTCAGCTATCGCTTCAGTCCGCGAAGCGGACAAGTGAAAGAACCAGGGCACGGTAGCAGTCACGAGGTCAGGAAGGCGGGCTTGGCCCCGCTTTTAGTCACCTTAATTTATGAATTCACCGTCAACTCCCATATCGTCGTTTCTCGCTGAACGCATCGCCGCCGGCGACTTTCCTTCAGCGGTTTACCTTATCGCCGAGCGCGGCGAGGTAGTCTTTGCAGACGCTTTGGGGAATGCGGTGGTCGAGCCCACGAAGACTGCAGCCACAATCGACACCATCTACGATCTTGCTTCTTTGACTAAGCCGCTTGTTACCGGAATGCTTTGTGCTCGCCGCATTGAAACTGGCGAACTTACGCTCGACAGTTCCGTTTCACATTACCTGGCGGAGTTTGACCGAACGGACAAGCAATCGATCACAGTCCGTCACTTACTGACGCATAGTTCCGGCCTTCCGGCGTGGCGCCCGCTGTACATCCTGACTAAAGGCGACCGGGAGCGCACCCTCTCAGAAATCGCCAATCTCGAACTGGACTACGCCCCGGGCACGCGGGTGATTTACAGCGACATGGGTTTCATCACCCTGGGATTCATGCTGGAGCGCCTGGAGGGTAAGCCGATAGCTGAAGTGGCGAAAGAGGAACTGTTTGACCAGTTGAGCCTTACCCGCACATTCTTTAACCCTGAGAGTTCAATGCAGACCGGCATAGCGGCCTGCGAAAGGGGCAACTCTTACGAACGAGGCACCTGTCGAGACTGCGTGGCTCCGTCGGATTTCGAAGCTCATAAGACCTGGCGCGAGCGCTTGATTTGGGGAGAAGTCCACGACGGAAATGGCTTCTTTCTGGGCGGCGCAGCAGGTCATGCAGGACTCTTCTCCACGGCGCCGGAAACGCTGGTGCTGGCCCATCAATTCCTGGCCAGTCAGAGCAAACTGCTCGCATCTCCAACCTGCGAATTGTTTCGCCAGAACCTGACGGAAGGACTGGATGAGGCGCGATCCTTTGGTTGGCAACTGGCAGTCACCAAAGATTCAGCCGCTGGACTCGATCTGCCACGCGACAGCTTTGGCCACAGTGGCTTTACGGGCACGAGTTGTTGGCTTGACCCACATGACCTGCGCGTCTTTATTCTGCTGACAAACCGTACGCACGCCCGCGAACTGCCCTTTGTAAACATCAACAGCGTGAGGCGCAAGTTTCACTCGCTCGCCGTCGCAGCGCTGTAAGCCCGCCCTTTGGAGTGCGGCGGCTTGACGCCGCTTTGTTATTGGCGGCTTAACGCGGATTGTGGTGTAGCCAAAGCCCTGTGTATCCAGCACGCGGCGTCGAGCCGCCGCCGACCAAAGCGGCGTCAAGCCGCCGCACTCCAAAATATTTGCTTTACGCTCGCGGGGTGCTCTGGGGAAGCAGGGTGAAGGAAGTGAGTCCGAGAAATACTCGATCGCCGATCCGCAGTTTTACCGACATCGTTTCCGGCTTTGGCCTGGTGGCAATGATCGGCCTCGATTTATTGCTCTCGGGGGTTTCCGTGGTCAGGTAGAAAGGGGTATCGCCTTCCTCGCTGGCGCCGTTTCCGCTCGGATCTACCCTAATACGTAGGCGTTCATAGGCTCCGACAAAACTCGTCTCCTCAACCAGTCCACTGAAAACATGATTACGACCGCCGGGCAACTCCTGGGTTTTACTTAACGAGACATCCTCGGGGCGAAAGATTAGTTTCACGGGCTCGCCTTCAGGAAACTTCTCGGTATCTATTTGGGCCGGAACCTGTGAATTGCCAACCTCTACATAACCCTGGCGAATAACGCCCTCGAAAACATTAGCGGTGCCGAGGAAGTTTGCCACGTACTCCGTGGCCGGATTGTTGTAAACCTCACTGGGCGTGCCGATCTGCTCAATTTGCCCGACGTTGACCACCGCGATTCGGTCGCCCAATTCCAGCGCCTCTTCCTGGTCGTGAGTAATGAAAATCGCCGGAACGTTGACCTTCTTCAGCAAAGCCCGAATCTCCCGCCGCAAGTGGCCACGCGTCTGCGCGTCAAGCGCCCCGAAGGGTTCGTCGAATAGTAAGACTTCAGGGTCGTAGGCGAGGGT
>DATKIS010000900.1:0-8772 GCA_035543975.1 Pyrinomonadaceae bacterium | reverse complement strand
ATTTCTCGGCGACCGCTCCGAGCAATTCGGTAGCGACGATGTACACTTCGTCGCCGTGCTCAAAAGCTGAATACTCGAAGTCGGGATGCACGGCAATGCCGAGGTTCGCGGGTAGCGTCCATGGCGTCGTGGTCCAAATCAGGACGAAGACTTGACGGCCGGCCAGTGCGGGATCGATCAGCGCCGGGTCACTCGCTAGCGGAAACTTTACATACACGGAAGGACTGGCATGCTGATGGTATTCCACTTCAGCTTCAGCCAGCGCCGTTTGATCATGAATGCACCAATAGACGGGTCGCGCGCCTTTGTACACATAGCCACGTTCGACGAAGCGACCGAACAGACGCGCTGTTTCCGCTTCATAGTGGTTTGACATGGTCAGGTACGGATTCTCCCATTCGCCCAGAATACCCAGTCGTTGAAAGTCACGAGTCTGTCGTTTCAGTGCCTGTGAAGCGTGTTCCCGGCAGGCGCGCCGAATTGCCACTGGCGGCATGTTGGCTTTCTTGGCGCCGAGTTTACGGTCCACGTACAACTCGATTGGCAATCCGTGAC
This sequence comes from Pyrinomonadaceae bacterium, assembly GCA_035543975.1. Taxonomy (GTDB): domain Bacteria; phylum Acidobacteriota; class Blastocatellia; order Pyrinomonadales; family Pyrinomonadaceae; genus PSRF01. The sequence goes on along the minus strand of DATKIS010000900.1, from coordinate 8,217 downwards.
AGTCGTATCCGGGAACATATGGCGCGTCGTAGCCCATCATGTTGCGCGACTTAACAATGAAGTCCTTGAGGATCTTGTTCATTGCTGTCCCGAGATGGATGTCGGCGTTTGCGTAAGGCGGTCCGTCGTGAAGAATGAATTTCTCGGCTCCTGCCCGCTGCTCGCGAATGAGGTCATACAGGCGCATCTCGGTCCATTTCTTGAGACGCACCGGTTCGCTCTGAGCCAGATTCGCCTTTTGCGCAAATCCGGTCTTGGGCAGGTTGACGGTCTTTTTGAGATCGAGTGGAGTTTCAGTAGACATGATTTTCAAAGTTTTTCTGTAATCAGCAATACTAACAGTAGAGCGGTTTGGTCACCAAAAATGGATGTGTTAACTATCAGCAGATTACGCCGATTTCACCGATTAAGTTATCTGTGATGTGAGGACTCATTTCTTTTTTTGAATCTGTGAAATCTGCGGATACTTCTTTCGGACTTCAAGCAAACAAAAACCCGAACCAGTTATCCTTGTGGGATGCGGTGGTTCGGGTTCTTCAAGCCGTTAATGGCGCCAAAGGTCAGCCGATAAACATCTCATCCTCGCCGTAGGTTTGGTTAATGGGCTTCGGTATGGGGGCCACCAAAACTTCGAGTCCCCGACGGAAGCCCGACATAATTGCCGCCAGCTCCCGCGCCGGTTCCACCACTTTCCGTTGAATGAAGTCCGTCGTGGAAACTACCTGGCCGTGAGTCCTGTCGATCGTCCTCCCGACCAGTTCAACTTTATCGCGGGCCTCTCCGGCAGTCTGGCTCACCAATTCCTTCAGTTCGCCAACTTCATCCTTGATGATGGCCAGCGACTCCGAAAGGTTCATGGTAGCGCTCGAGAGATGTCCCGAGACCACGCTAAACTGTTCGGCTATTAGCTTGCCCTGGACCGCGATTTGTTTTCCCTGCTCACTCATTACCGTCACTCGCTCGATGAGCGGCTCGAGTTTTTGCTCCAACCGATTCACCGATTTGACGGCCCGGCTAACGAAGACTGCAATCGACACCATAGCCACTGCAATCACGACGAATGACAGAGCGACGACTACCATCACCCAAAACATCGGGTCGTTGGGGTTCATTTGAAGCGCCAGAAGGAACATTTTCAATTGCCGATTTTCAATTGCCGATTTGAGAAGAGTGCGCGGTTTGCTTCATGTTGTCACAATCGGCAATCGGCAATCGAAAAATCGGCAAAGATGCTAGTTTGTTTTGTCCGGGTAGTTCGGAGCTGCCTCTATCCTACCGGAGAGTTCAGTCTTCCTTTTCTCTTCTTGATAGGCTTTCTTTCCGGCATCAAACGCTGCCGCCACGGTGCTGGATTGACGGGCTGCAGTGTCGCGAGCCGTTTGAGCAACATCGCCCACTTTTTCAGCAGCTTGCGAATACAGGTCGGAAGCCTTGCCCGCCGCCTGAGTGTAGTATTCAGATGCGCGATCGCGGGTGGCTTCGTAATATTCGCCTGCCCGGTCACCCAACTGTTGGGCCGCTTCTCGCGACTTATCAATGCCTTTGCGGGTTGCATCAGCTATGTCGCCTCGGAGTTCGTGTCCGGATTTCGGTGCAAACAGCAGGGCCAGAATTGCCCCAATACCGCCGCCGATCAGCAGGTAAGTGAGCCGCGTAGAGACATTGTCGCCAGAATCTTGTCGATAATCATCGGTTCCCATAAGAGGATTCCTTTCTCGAAGGCAAAGCCGCCCGGGCCTTGCAGGTTAGTTTTGTAAATGAGTTTTCAGACTTGGACTATAACAAAACCCCTCGAAGCGGTGCAACACGATGGGCCAAGCTGGAACGGATCCACTAACCCTCACTAAAGAACACGAAAGATTCTTTGTGAGTGTTTGTTTTGGTGCAGCGTCTGAACGGTTTTACCGGAACCACAAGCAGCCTTCAAGGCTGAACTCCGACTGCTGACGCTGGGGTTTACTCCGTTTCACTGCCTGGGCCGCCGTTGTATTGGTCGAGTTTGCGGTAGAGCGTCTTTCGTCCAATGCCCAGGGCTTTTGCCGCGTGGGTCTTGTCGCCGCCGGTGTAATCGAGGGTGGCCTCGATTGCCTGTCGCTCAATCTCATCCATTGATGACGGGACTGTGATTGCAAAGGTGGTGGTCCGACCCTCGCTGGCTGCTTTTGCTCGTTCCACCTTGATGCGGTCCTGTTCCTGGAGGACGATCCGGCTGATCGCCTCAGGCAAATCCTCTATTTCGATTTGCCGGCCGGAGGCAATGATCACAGCTCGCTCGATAGCATTTTCCAGTTCCCGAACATTCCCGGGCCATTCGTAGGTAATCAAGGCCTGCAAAGCGTCCTTGGAAATGCCCGAGATAAAACGGCCGGTCTTCTGTTTGTAATGTTCGAGAAAGTGGATGACCAACGGATGAATGTCTTCAGGGCGTTCGCGCAAGGGCGGCAAGCCGATAGGAAACACAGACAGGCGATAGTAAAGGTCACGGCGAAACGTTCCTGCTTCCGTCGCTTTTTCCAGGTCAACGTTTGAGGCGGCTATGACGCGGACCTCGGCTTTCAAGACTTCGTTTCCACCGACGCGGGTAAACTCGCCGTCCTGCAAAACGCGCAACAGTCGTACCTGCGCCGACAAGCTCATCTCACCCACTTCATCCAAAAACAGCGTTCCGCCGCCGGCGTCTTCGAACCTGCCCTGGCGCCGCGCTCGGGCATCGGTAAAGGCGCCTTTCTCGTGTCCAAACAATTCCGACTCGAGCAGGGTCTCGGGAATCGCCCCGCAGTTCAGCTTCACGTAAGGCTGATCTTCGCGACCGGAATTGTAGTGGATCAGATTGGCCAGCAACTCCTTGCCGGTGCCGGACTCGCCCTGAATCAAGACCGTAGTTTGGGTGTCAGCGACGCTCAGGGCCAACTCAATAGCGCGCCGAATCCCCGGCGCCTGGCCAATGATACGGTCTTCGCCATACCGTTCGTGGAGGGCCGTACGGAGGTGCATTACTTCCGCCGATAACTGATCGCGCTCCAGCGCCGTCCCGACTTGATCCGCAATGCCCTCAACCAGCGCGACCTCGTGGTCCTGAAATCCGGCCCGAGCTTCGCTCCAGACCAAACCGAGAAGTCCAAACGTTTGGCCAGCTACGCGCACCGGCGCCACTAATGCGGCCCGTCCGCCCAGGGTAGCGTTGAAAATCAGACGGAAGGGAAACGGCAGGTCGGTGTCCAACAAACGAAGCGTTTTACCTTCGGCCAAAACTTCCATGGCTGCGGGAAACTCGGTTATGTCCAGCGACTGTCCATACTCGTCGATCAAACCCTGCACATTGTCGGTTACCGCATGTGGCGCAGCTTTGAAAGCCGCGAGCGTGATGCGACCTCCTTTAGGATCGAGCACTCCCAGCGCGGAATAGTCAGCTCCCACGAGTGTGATAGCGCGCTCCAGCACCAGGGAGGAAACTTCACGGAAATCAGATCTGGCGTTGAGTGCGTTGGCTATTTCCAGTAGGGCGCGTTTGGTTTCGGCTTCGCGTTCCTTGTCGATGTAAAGCCGGGTGTACTGGTAACCGACGGCGATTTGGCGGGCGATTGATTCCAGAAAAGAGACTTCGTCATCAAGCCAAACGCGGGGTTGATCCGTGGTGTGAAGTCCGACCAAACCAAGCACATCCTGGCCGAGGATCACCGGCACCACGAGCAACGACCGGGTCCGCAGGCTCTTAGCGATAAACCTTACTTTTTGGTCCAGGCCGGGAGCTGAGGTGTCGTCCAGCCGAATCGGTTTACTAAGGTCGACGCGCTCGGATAGCTGTCCCAGGTTCAGCGGAATTGCAGTGCCCAGGCTCGAGGGAACATCCGCGGTGGCGCGCCATTCATGGCTGATTCGCAACTCGCTGGCAGAAGTCAGTTGAATGACGTCGCACCGGTCAACGTTCATCATCCGACCCAGCTCCGAGACAATGACGTTGAGGAACCGATCCAGATTGATCGTGGTCGGCAGTGTCATCGCGAGGCGGTTGATGATACCTTCGCGCGCCTCGTGCATCTTGATCTTGCGTTCGAGCGAGAGAGATTTTGCGGTGTCTGACATGGGAAGTAAATTCGTGCGGATCATAACGAACCGGGGATGAAGTTGCAAAAGCGAACCTAAAACAACAGCCGGCGTCGGAATGTCCAGTAAAGGTGAAGAGCGGTTTTCAGCCTGAAGGGCTAAAGTCCATTCGACGTTCGGTCGCATCGCTTCGAAGCCCTTCGTTGCAAGGCCACGTTATGGCCCGTATAATTTCGATTAGTCATAGTTAGCAGGTAACAAGCAGTTTGGGGTACAACCTTTACCTTGCCCTGGTACTCTGAACTTCTTGAATAGCAGAGAGGCTACTGATGCCGATTTACGAGTTTGAATGTAAGAAATGTAAGGACCGTCTTGAAGTCTTTCAGAAGATGAACGATAAGCCTCCGGTAAAGTGCCGGAAGTGTGGCGGGCGTCTGGAAAAGCAGGTATCGGCATCGGCCATCCAGTTCAAAGGTTCCGGCTGGTATGTGACCGACTACGCTGGCAACGGCAGGAAAGCAGCTGAGAAAGCTGAGAAAGACTCTGCCTCAGAGAGTTCCTCAGAGGTCAAGAAGTCGGAAAAGTCAGACAAACCAGAAAAGTCTGAGAAGAAAACTAAAGAGAGCTCCCCGGCTAAGAAAACTTCCGAAAAAGCTTCCACATCCAAAGTCCCCAGTGGTGATTGAAGCCCGCGTTTCTAGTGGCAAGTTGATGTATCAATCACAATCCGACCGTTTACGCGTTGTCCTGAGTTGCACCGCACTCTCTTTGTTGCTGCTCAGTCTCTACAGTTCAGCTGTGGCGCAGGCGGGCCGGCGCCCCTCGGGTTCAACCGAAGCCGGCGTGCTCGTCAACGTGGTCGCCAAGCGCAACGACAATTCTGCGGCCCGGATTACTTCCAAACAACTCTCCCTTTACGACAACGGTGTCGAGCAGACGATCCGGAATTTCACTCCTGACCCGTCCCCAGCCCACATTGTGCTGTTGGTCGATAATTCCTTAACCCTGCGAGCCGACGTCGAGAAACTGGAACAGGCTGCGCGCGAGTTTGCTTACGAAATTTACGAAGGCGATAAGCTGTTAATCGTTGGTTATGACGAGCAAGCTGAGATTGTGGCTGATTGGACGGACGACGCCAAGTCGATTGAGTCGTCGTTGAAAATGTTCAGGAAGAAAGGGCAGCCGCATCTCTTTGACGCGACCACCGCAGTAATCGACCAGGCGCTGAGGGCCATGCCGGGGCAGAAGCGCATCGTCGTAGTGATTAGCGATGGACTGGATCGCGGCAGCAAGACCACGTTCGAAAAGATCCTGGCCGAGTTGCAAAGGCTGGATATCACGGTTTATGCGATCCAGGCGCAGGATCGAACTCGTGGCGCCATTCGTCGTGACGTTCCTAAACCGAAGCAGGTTATCGATAAGCTGGTAGAGGGAACCGGGGGACAGATCTTCTCAATTGAAGAAGCCTCCGTCGCAGCGAAGGCCATTTGCGACGAGCTCCGGCAAAACCGCTACGTCATCTCGTACCTGCCTTCGAGCGCGCCCTTTGGAGAATCCAGAAACCTGCTGGTTGTGGCTGACGAAGGAATCACCGTCCGGGCCAAGTCGACGCAGCAGCCAAATTAATACTCAGTACTCTCATCACTCATCACTGATCACTCAGTACTGATCACTCAGTACTGATCTCTTCCCCCCCTACTGCTTCTTTCGAGAGTAGATGTAGAACAAGGTTACGATAATGATCAGCACCAGGCTTTCCATGAAAACGAAGAAACGCGGCACGAAGCTGCCATCTTCGTCATGAGCATCTGACCAGGCGACGAAGGTGCCGAGCAGGAGTCCCGCTGCCAGCCAGATGAATTGTCGTTTAGCGTCCCACACAGTAGCGTCCTGATTAGGAGAAGTAGACGACCTACCAAGCCCCGAACATTGCCGGTCCCTCGCTCGTAAGACCTTCCGCAACGTCCCGTTCCCTGCGACGTCACCAATCGGAGGATTCAAATTGTATTGCCCGAAGTGCAGTCAGCTCCAGTCGTCAGCCGAAATGCGTTTCTGCTCGCGTTGCGGTTTTGCCCTGACCGGTGTCGGCATCTTGATGGACAACGACGGCGTCATTCCTCAGCCGGAAATCCTTATCGTGCAGACACTGCCTGCTTCCCGCAAAAAAGTGATGGCAGAAAGCGCGATATTCACCTGCATTTCAGGGATGGCTTTAATCGTTTCGACAGCCTGGTTTGATTCCGGCGGGACTATTGAGTCACTGGCCAAAGGGGCGGCCGTCTTATTCTCCTTGCTGTGTCTGATCGGCCTGATACGATTTTTTTACGGATTCCTGTTCGTGAAGGACGTGATTGTTCAACCTGCTGTTAGCACTTTCGCTGGCACCGCTAAGCCCGCCACCTTGCCGTCACAAGCGCGTAACGCGTTGCCCGCTCAACGAGACTGGGCCACGGACTATCCACGAGGCCAAAACACGCAGGAGATTGTCTCGCGGCCCAGTGTCACCGAAAACACCACCAGACTCCTGCAGGATCCACCGACCGACTGAAGCGATTGATTCTGGCCACCATTATTTCAGCAAACCCGACAGCCAATGCATGATGTTAAGGGCTAATTGCTTGTTGTCCACGTCCGGCGTGTTCATTCCGAAGGGTTGATTGTCATGACCGGTAAGTTGCGCTGACAGCATTGCGGCATCCCCGAGTACCACGACGCGTCCTTTGCCAAACTTGAAGGCCATCGCCTGCGCCCTACCCGCTGCGGGCGTGTCCTTGGGAGTCTCGCCCGGTGGTCGATCCGTCGCGGCTTCAGCAAGCTTGAGAAAGACCTCGGTGCCCTCCGGCCCTTTCAGGGACTGGCCAACAAAGGTCATCACGCGGCTGATGCGCTCCGAGTCGTTCCGCCCTCGGGTAATCGCGTGGTCGATGAGGAGTTGGTTCTCGCGTGAATAGAGAATGAAGCCGGAGTTTTTCGCGACCTTCTCCGAGTTTGCCTGGTCAATGGTGGTGCCCTTGCCCATGTCGATATCGAGCCGTTTGGCCAGCGTCTCGGCCGCTGAACTGAAAGGTGGGTCGTCGGCAATCAAGAGGAGCGCGCCTCCGCCGCGCACCCAGTCTCTGACCAGGTCGGCCTCCTCGTCGGTAAAGGCAGGTCGCTCGGCCCCTTCGTCGTCTACATCTTCCGCGCCCAGAGCATTCGCGATCACGAGGATCTTCGCTGAATCGAGGGATGTCTTGGCAAAAGGCTTGCGATTAACTATGAGTTGATAGCCATCACTGAACATTAGATCGGCGAAAGGTTTGTAGGGTCCAGCAGCCGTCTGAGAATTGTTGTGAGCTTCGTCGAAAAGTACTCGCGGATAGTTCTTACTGTAGGCGGGGCTGGCGACCGTAGTATTGAAATGAGGATCGATAACCTGCTGGGCGGGGGCAAAAGAGCTGACGAGGATGACCAGGAAACAGCTGAATGAGATGGAGCCAAGTTTAATCATCACCGGGTTCAGTTCCTTCATGGCTTGGGGTGTCCAACCAGCGGGGGCAGCCCCCTTCCCGACCTGAGAGACTGGGGAATTGCTCGGTTACTCCTTCCGGGAAAGTCTCTCAATCAGGATATCGCACATATCATTGGCCGGCTCGAGGTTGGGAAGGCGGGCTTGCCCCCGCTCTCTCTAAGGACCAATCAGCCCCTGGCCTGAAGCTTCTCCAACCTCTCAGCTGCCAGTCGTAGCGTCTCATCCTTCTTGCAAAAGCAGAATCTCACCTGTGCCGCGCCTCGCTCGGGAACACTGTAGAAGCTTGAACCCGGCACACAGGCGACCCCGACCTCGCGGATCAGGTGACGCGTGAACGCCACATCATCCGCAAAACCAAATCCGGAAATGTCGGTCATGATGTAGTAGGCGCCATCAGGCCGGAAGGTTCCGAACCCCGCCTTCTCCAGGACCGGCAAAAGCAGATCGCGGCGGGCGCGATAATCCGCTTGCAGCCCATCATAGTATTCACGCGGGAGCGAGAGAGCGTAAGCGCCGGCAGCTTGCAGTGGCGCCGCGGCTCCCACAGTAAGAAAATCGTGGACCTTGCGAATGCCGCTGGTTATCTCAGGCGGCGCAATGCAGTAACCCACGCGCCATCCGGTCACCGAGTAAGTCTTGGACATCGAGTTTATGATCACTGT
>DATKIS010000899.1:0-3942 GCA_035543975.1 Pyrinomonadaceae bacterium | reverse complement strand
CGATCACCTTGGTGGTTGGTTTGCCAGCGCCATGTCCGGCTTTTGTTTCGATGCGGATCAACACCGGCGCGTCACCGGCCTGCGTGGCCTGCACTGCCGCCGCGAATTTAAAACTGTGCGCCGGCACCACGCGATCGTCGTGATCCGCGGTTGTGATTAACGTGGCGGGATATTTCGTGCCGGTCCGGACGTTGTGAAGCGGCGAATATTTGTAGAGCCACTTGAAATCGTCGGCGTTGTCGGCGGAGCCGTAATCACTGACCCACGCCCAACCGATCGTGAACTTATGGAAGCGCAGCATGTCCATCACGCCCGCCTGTTGCACCACGGCCTTATACAACTCCGGCCGCTGATTCGCGACCGCCCCCACGAGCAGACCACCGTTTGAAACTCCATGGATCGCAAGTTTCTCAGGCGAGGTGTACTGCTTCTTGATCAAATACTCTGCGGCGGCTATGAAGTCGTCAAAAACGTTTTGCTTCTTCAGCTTGGTTCCCGCCTCATGCCATTTCTCGCCATACTCGCCACCGCCGCGCATGTTTGCTGAAGCGTAGACAAATCCCTGCTCGAGCAAGGCCAGTCGCAACGAACTGAATCCGGGCGACGTGGTCGAGTTGAATCCGCCATAACCGTAAAGCAAAGTCGGGTTATTACCGTCGAGCTTTATTCCCTTTTTGTGAACCAGGAACATGGGCACGCGGGTACCGTCTTTGCTGTTGTAGAAAACCTGCGAAGTCTCGTAGTCGGTCGACTTGAACCCGGGAATTTCCGGCTGGCGGAAGAGCGTAGATTTTTTCGTGGCGACATCGTATTTGTAAATCGCGCCCGGGAAATTGAACGTGGTGAAGGTGTAAAAAGTGAATGGATCCTCAAGCCTGCCACCGAATCCACCAGCAGTTCCCAGGCCTGGCAACTGAATCTCGTTTTCGAGTTTGCCGTCGAGGCTATAGACATACGCGTGGGTGGCAACGTCCTTCAGGTAAGTAACGAAGAGTTTGCCGCCTACGGTGTTATACCCATCGAGGGGTTCCGGTTTTTCGGCGATGACGTCTTTCCAATTCTTTTCGTCAGGGTTCTTTGGATCGAAAAGGAAGATTCGCCCATTAGGCGCTTTGTGGTCGGTGTAAACGAGAAACTTGTCGCCGAGGTTATTAACCACGTCGTAGCTGTCGTCTCCAATCTCGGCCACCAGCGGAACAAACTTCGAGTCCGCTTTTGCCGAGTCGCGATAGAAAACTGCATTCCCTTTTTTGCCCTTGCCTCGTTCAGAGATGGTGAGCACGGCAAATCTCTCGTCGTCGGTGGTGCCTACAATGTGAAATCGCTGCAGATTCGTTTTGTCTTCGTAAACGAGCGTGTCTTCGGACTGAGGAGTGCCGACCTTGTGATAGAAAACCTGGTGGTTCTCATTCTTCGTCGACATCTCATGACCTTTTTCCGGGGCCGGATAACGACTGTAATAAAAGCCATTCCCCTGCCATGAAACGCCCGAAACTTTGACCCACTCCAGGTGGTCCGACTGTTTCTCTTTCGTGGCCACATCCATGACGTAGACGTCGGTCCAGTCTGACCCACCTTTGGAAACTCCGAAACCGAGATACTTGCCGTCCTTCGAGAGCGAGAACTGGCCGAGGCGGGTGGTGCCATCAGCGGACAGCTTGTTTGGGTCAAGCAACACTTCGGGGACACCGTCCAGACCTTTTTGCCGGTACCAGATACTTTGGTTCTGCAGACCATCATTCTTCGTGTAGAAGAAATAGTCGCCGCGCCGGGAGGGTGACGAATACCTTGGATAGTTGTAGAGGCCTGTTAGTCGTTCCTTGATCTTCTGGCGAAAAGGGATCTGTTCGAGGTACGAGAACGTGACTTTGTTTTGCGCCTCCACCCAGGAAGCGACCTCAGTCTCAATGGCCGCATCGCCTTCAAGCCACCGGTAAGGATCGGCCACTTTGGTGCCGAAGTAGTCATCAACGGTGTCGCTCTTCCTGCTGGGAGGATAAACGAGAGCTGAACCTGATGAACCCTCCGCTGCCGGAGCGGTCGACACCTTCTGTCCGACCTGCGCTCGGCCAAGCGGAGTCAGATATGAAACTGACAAAATCGATAGGGTTAAGGCGACGATTGCGAAGGACATGAGCCACAGGCGAAGCCTGGCTACAAAGTGCAAGCTACTGCTAGTCATTGGAGGATCTCCTGGGAATCTGATTAAGAAAATGGAACGCCTATTGGAAAACTGTGGGCAGACGCCGCATACTTTAGACGACTTAGCCGATATTTTCAAAGTATCGGCCCGCGACCTTTCGACTGGTGTTAGGCAGTTAGGCGCAGCTTTCTTAAAACATGTCCGACGATGACGACTCAATCGATCCTTATAATCCCTTTCCAGAGCCGGTGACCATTCCGATCACCGACGTCTTCGACCTTCACACAATCTTGCCGCGAGATGTGAAGCGAGTGGTGGAAGAGTATTTGATCGAAGCCCGCGCAGCTGGCTTTCGCAGCGTGAGAATCATTCATGGCAAGGGTATTGGAGTGCAGCGTGAGATGGTGCGCTCCATTCTGGCCCGCACGGCTTTCGTTATCGATTGGACGGATGCGCCTCCGGAAGCCGGCGGCTTAGGAGCGACTATTGTTCGCTTGGCCCTCTGAAGTTCGCTGGTGTTTCGTTAAACTAGTTGGGCGTGCCCCACTCTTGGTCGAAGTCCTCCCTACGCCTGATCTCCGAAATTTCGTATCGGTTCGACAAGTTTTCGGATTATACTGCGCCCTACAAATTCATCAGCATGCATAAATCCACGGAATCTCAAGCGCCGAAACGTGGACTGTTTTCGGAACGATAACTGCAAGGTGCAGATCGAATAATCACAGGTCATTTTCGTAGGCATTTCGGTCGGAACGTTCTTCAGGGTAAGGGCAACTACCAAAACCGGAAGCATCTTCTCCGACCAAGCTTCGCTCCATACACTCAAGCTAGAACTAGAGATAAAGGCCGGCTTTATCCATTGGATTATCCAGGCGCTTTGCTTCAATCAGGCTGGTTCTTAGGTACCCCGACCTAAGGACAGCCAAGGCTTCCAACAATCTTCCCAGGGAGGAACCTATGAAAAATCGAAAGTCCCTTGAGAGCTACTGCACTAGGTTGCTGTTAGGGGTTTTGTGTTTGCTGATCCTGGCCGTTCCCGCGTTTGGCCAGGGCGCAACTTCGTCTGTTCGTGGCGCAGTGACTGATCCCCAGGGCAATGTGGTCGCGGGCGCGACCGTGACCTTGACCAGCGTGGGGACCAATCAGGCCCGCTCAACGACAACGAGCGACAACGGCACCTACTCTTTTGAGTTGATACAGGTGGGCGACTATAGCCTGGAGGTCGAGGCCAAGGGATTTAAGAAAGGCCAGGTCACCGGGATTCACGCGCTTGTGGCCAAGGCCACGCAGGCCGACGTGACCCTGGAGGTCGGCAATGTCAATGAGACGGTGACCGTGGCCTCCAGCGCCGAGACACTCACTAACCGTGATGATGGCTCGCTGGGTAATAACTTCATCAACAAACAGATTACGCAACTGCCCTCGGAAGCCCGCAATGTCGCCAGCTTTTTGACGTTGCAACCCGCCGTTACCCGAGATGGTTATGTGGCCGGCGCCCGTTCCGATCAATCCAATGTGACGCTCGATGGTGTGGACATCAACGAGGCCCAATACAATCAGATCGGAAGCGTATCCAGTAACAACGTCACCCCCGACAGCAATACTGTTTTGCGTTTGAGCGCCGAAGCGATTGAAGAATTTCGCGTGACCACGATCAACTCAAATGCGCAGGCAGGGCGTTCCTCGGGTGCCCAGGTAGCTGTAACCACAAAGAGCGGGACCAATAACTTCCATGGTGCGGCGTTTTGGTTTCATCGCCCAACCATCCTCTCCGCCAACGACTTTTTCAATAACCGCAG
>DATKIS010000898.1:0-4819 GCA_035543975.1 Pyrinomonadaceae bacterium | reverse complement strand
CGGCTTTACGATCTGTGCCGCAGTCAGCCCTTAACGCGCTACCCGCAATGATGTTCGGAATATGGTTGGCGCCGATCGTTTCATTGAAGTCTTTGTTGATACGCCGCTGGAAATATGTGAGCAACGGGATAGTAAAGGGATTTATGCCAAGGCCCGACGCGGCGAAATCGCAAACTTCACAGGGATTGGTGATCCATACGAGGCGCCCCTTAACGCGGAGATTACTATTAATACCGAATCGCATTCCGCCGAAGAAAATGCCCGGATCATATTGGATCACATGGTCAAAGTCGGCTTTTTGCGGGCCGCCTATTTTTGAACCTTATGCTAAGATTTCGTACTAAATTCCAAGCTCAATACCACGTTTCGAGGGACGAATGAAGATAGCTGTATGGCATAACTTGCCCAGCGGCGGGGGCAAGCGCGCGCTCTACTACCATGTGCGCGGACTCGTTGAGCGTGGTCATGAAGTCGCGTGCTGGTCCCTGGATACCGCTGACCAATCCTACCTGCCGCTCTCTGACTTCGCTCCGGAACGGGTGCTTCCCTTTAAAGTAAACGGTCATGGCCAACGGCCCGTGGCTGCCTGGAGCGACGGTTATGACGATCTGATTGAGACCATGCGGACTTACGACGAAGCCTGCCGGCGCTGTGCAGAGGAAATTGAAGCCGGCGACTTCGACGTGTTGTTTGTCAACAGTGCGATTCCTTATCACATGCCTTACATCATGCGGCATGTCAGCATGCCGAACGTGTTGTACCTCCAGGAACCGAACCGGTTTTTGTACGAAGCCGAGCGAGTTCTTCCCTGGGTGGCTGGCGCCTACGAGAATCTCACCGAAGCCAGTTTGTCGCATGGAGACTTCATAGCCGAGTACCCGCAGTTGCAGAGTCTGCGAGTGCAGGCGAAACAGGAGTGGCTGAACGCCAAGGCTTGCGACAACATTCTGGTTAATTCCTACTTCAGCCGCGAAAGTGTATTGCGAGCCTATGGAGTAGACGCGAAAGTCTGTTATTTGGGAATTGATACCTCGCTCTTCCGGAGCCTGGGTCTGGAACGCGAGCAATACATCGTGGGGTTGGGATCCTGCGATTCCATCAAACGAATCGACCTGGCCGTTAAGGCGGTCTCACTTCTTCCTTCGCCGGTTCCGCTGGTCTGGATTTCTAATTCAGGGAGTGATCAGTATCGGGCCGAAGTAACTGAACTGGCCCGGGGGTTGGGGGTCGATCTCCGACTCAAATTCAGAATTTCCGACGAAGAACTTGTCACTACTTTGAATAAGGCCGCGTTGCTAATGTACACCTCAAGACTCGAGCCTTTTGGTTTTGCTCCGCTTGAAGCAAACGCCTGTGGTCTACCGGTGGTGGCGGTGGCGGAAGGTGGAGTTCGCGAAACGGTACAGGACGGCGTAAACGGGTTCCTGGTGGACAGCGAGGCGGAAAGCATCGCTCTGGCTGCCGATCGGTTGTTACAGAACCCTACTCTGGCTCGAGAGATTGGTGAAGCCGCCGCCCTGCACGTACAGCAAACCTGGAGTGTGGACAGCAGCGTTGGCCGCCTCGAGAAATTTCTTCGTCAAACTATTGCTTCGCGCACGAAGCCATCCGGCATCATCAAGAAAGAAATGACAGTAGATAACTCTAGCGCAACCCAGAATTCGGAGAAGGACGCTCAGAAGCCGTTGCCCGAGCATCCTGCCGTAATCAATTTGAAGACAGCCGAACCCGCACTCGAGGTCAAACCAAACCGACCCTTGCGAGCGAGAGTGCCGCGGGCAATTTGCACCATCATCGCTAAAAACTATCTAGCCTTCGCCCGCACGCTGGCTCAGTCGTTTTTGTCTGTTCATCCGGATGGCAAGTGCTTTGTCCTGGTAGTTGACGATATTGAGGGATACATCAATCCGGCCAATGAAAGCTTCGAGGTCGTCAAGCTGGCCGATCTGAAAATTCCGAAGCAATCAAGTTTTTGCTTCCAATACGATATCAAGGAGCTGTGCACTGCGGTAAAAGCTAATCTGCTGGAATATCTAATCAACGAAAAATCTGTCGATCGATTACTCTATCTGGACCCAGATATCCTGGTTACCGGCTCATTGGAAGGCTTGTTTGAAAGACTCAACACGAGCGACATCGTGCTGACCCCGCACCTGGACACTGATTATCCTGACGACGGCTTGTTGCCTGATGATGGTTGGATTTTGAGGTCTGGTATCTTCAACCTGGGTTTCATCGGCGTTAATTCCAGTGACAATGTCCGATCCTTCCTCAAGTGGTGGAAAGCCAAACTCTACAAGAAGTGCATCGTCGATCTGCTCAACGGCTACTTCGTCGATCAGAAGTTTATTGACTTTGTTCCGGTCTACTTTAATAACGTGTTCGTCGAAAAAGATGTGGGTTACAACGTAGCCTACTGGAACTTGCATAGTCGGAAATTGAGCCGAGAGAACGGGCAGTGGCTATGCAATGGCGGTCCACTCTATTTCTTCCACTTCAGTGGTTATCCGGCGTCCGAACGCGGCGCGATCTCCGCCTATCTATCGAACGCCAGGTCGCGCTTCGAATTCTCCAGCCGTCCCGACGTACAACCGTTATTCTCGCACTACAAAAACCTGTTGCTGAGAAATGAATACAAGCGGGTACGCACCTGGCCCTACACTTATGCGCGCTTCAATACCGGAGAGTCGATCCCTTACGAGTTGAGGGAACACTACCGAAACCACTCGGCGAAGTGGCGCAGGTGGGACGATCCATTCGGATCTCCGGAACTAAAGCGGCGAGCGGTTTTAGCCTCTATTGCCGAAATACCCGACGAAGTGGAAACGTTGCCGGTCACCTTCGAGTTGGAGCAGTCCAACGGTTCCGCGTTGGCAGCTTCGAACGGGGACGCTGTTTCTGAGTCAATCGAACTGGTTGCCGAGAGGGCTGCGAGAGAGGAACTGACAGCGATTCTGAACACTCGAGCCTGGCGCTGGGCCAGTCGCTACGGCCGACTCAAGTATCGAGTGCTGGTGCCGACATACAAGTTTTTCGGAATGCCCTTTGGCCGCAATAACCGACACAAGCACCGAGAAGAAGGGTAAGGTTGGGTTGGCAATCTGAAGCTAACCCGCGTTCTATAGCTAACCTCTCCTGCTATTCCGCCGCTTGCGCCAGCCACGTGGCCGCGTTTCCGACATACGTCTTGATATCTTCCAAAGCCTGAGGGTTACGCTGGTAACCTCCGCCCGGCGGCTCCGCCACAAAACTCGGGCAGCCCATTTCGGGATCCCAATTGTAGTCAGCGAAGTGGTGAAAGCTGGATTCGGCAATGCCGCGACCGAGGTTGTTTCCGTGATCGTCGGTTGACCTTTCAAAGGCAACGATGAGGTTAAAGGGGCGGCCGGTCGTCTTACTCTGACCGGTAGCAATTACGCGCGCACTTTCTTCACCATCAGGGACGCCGACGGCGCCTTCATGTGGGTGGGCCGGAAAATATTCAAGGTTGGCCGCGGGCGTTTCCGACTTGCGAACCAGGTCGTGGTCGACCTCCACGTTTATGGTTTGATAATCGCCATTAGCTCCGGAATGGTAGTTGGGCCACGAGATTGAAGTGGTGAACGGATCGTCAGAAACGTGTCTTGACGGATCAGGTTCGCGTTGCTGGGAATGAAAGAAGTGGGCGCGACCGATGCCGCCCAGCGTGCACAGTGAAGTGCCCAGGTCCTGGTGATCGCGCGTAGCCAGAATACCGCCACCTCGCTGCCGGAAACGAGTGATGCCCTCGCAATCGTGCTTCGTTAGACCATCGCCGGTATCAATCGCAAACAGCCAGAGTTCATCGAAGTTTGAAGTATCCAGCTGGCTGAGAACCGGATCGTTACCCTCAGAGTCTGATTCGCGATTGCGAGTTGTCACCTCAAACAATGGGTTTCCGGATTCATCCTTCCGGGCAGACAACTCGTCTCGCAAGAGGGAGAACCGGCCAATGTGCCAGTCGTCTTCGGCGAAAGGGATAGTGGTTTGCAGCAGAACACGGACAGGTCGTTTCATGGTTTGCTCTCAATCAGCAGGTTGAAAGTAATAGGTCGGGTTACATACTAGCACTTGGCCGGTCCTTTGGAGTGCGGCGGCTCGACGCCGCTTTGTTATCCGGCTGGCTGACGTCGGGGGGCGCCTAACTCTCTTGCAATCTGGCGATTAATCGTCTAAAAAGGTCAGCAAATCTAACTGACACCCACAGCATCGAGCTGCAATTGCCCCTGTTGCCCGACCTGTTTTTTGTGAAGAACGGGAAGGACTATCTCTTGAAACTTCAACTAAATCTTATCAAGCTTGCTCTTGCCGGCGCTTGTTTGTTGGCGGGCCTCTCCAGCGGGGCTGCGCAATCAACGATCTTCAACGTGCCATCCACTGACGTTGAATCCCCCGGTAAAGTTTATGTCGAGGCCGACTTCATCATGCACTATGCCTCTTACCGGGATGGTGGGTTTCAGACCTATGGCCCACGCGTAGTGGTCGGACTTCCCGGGAAGACGGAGGTCGGCGTCAATCTCTATTACACCAGAGCCAGGCCCGGTGAACCGATCGACATCCAGCCCAATTTCAAATGGCAGTTTTACGAGAATGAAAAACTGGGACTAGCTTTCGCGACGGGAGTCGTCATCTCCACGCCTATTACTCGCCGGAGACGAGGGAACACTTACGCGATGGCTTATGCCCTGGGCAGTAAGACTTTTTCAGGTAACTATGGGCCGAGGGTGACCTTTGGCGGCTACCGGTTGGTGGGCTCGTTTGATGATGGGACGGATAAGACCGGAGTTATCCTGGGGCTGGA
>DATKIS010000897.1:0-3664 GCA_035543975.1 Pyrinomonadaceae bacterium | reverse complement strand
ATTCATAAAGCGCGAACTGATTACACCGAGCGAATAAACGCTGCGTTGGAAAGGACTTTGTTTGAACCAGCGGAGATGCACGTCAGCTATTCATCAACCTTTGCTAACAAGGGCGACATCGAGGACTACGAAGCCCTTCTGCGAGACCGTTTACGGCTACGACTGCCCGCGGAAGCAGCCTCCGGCCGGGCGCTTATTGGACCCCACAAAGACGATCTCAGCATTCATTTAGGAGGCCGGGAAACGCGCGTTTACGGAAGTTCGGGTCAACAGCGTAGTGCATTGTTACTATTAGACTTAGCGGCGATTTCAGTGTATAATTCCTGGCACGATGATTATCCACTTTTTCTCATCGATGATGTTGATGCGGAGTTGGATGAAAAAAGGATAAGACGTCTTTTGGAGTATCTTGAAGGCCGCACCCAGACATTCATTACCACATCGAAGCGAAACCATCTCGAGGGGTTCCTTTCAAAAGCAAACGTACACGAGATCGTGCAGGGCGAGGCAGTGCCGGCGGAGTTAAATAGAAGCACTTTCTCGGCTGCTGCGGCTGCGGCTGAGATTGTCCACGAGCCTAC
The DNA here is from genome assembly GCA_035543975.1 of Pyrinomonadaceae bacterium. GTDB lineage: Bacteria > Acidobacteriota > Blastocatellia > Pyrinomonadales > Pyrinomonadaceae > PSRF01. Next base: position 3,083 of record DATKIS010000897.1, on the reverse strand, counting down.
AACCTAGTAACGCGTTTGCCATGGATATCGAAGATACAAACGATTTGTTGAAGAGCAAGAAGGAGACGGAATTGTCAACAGCAGGAATTACCACCGGAAAGAAACCACAGGCCTATGACTCGTCATCGATTGCAGTCCTGGAAGGACGGGAAGCTGTCAGAAAGCGTCCGGCGATGTATATCGGTTCGACAGGTGAGATGGGCCTCCACCATCTGGTCTACGAAGTGGTGGACAACTCTATCGACGAGGCGCTGGCTGGCTACTGCGACACGGTGGAAGTCACCATCCATCTCGACGATTCAATCACAGTGGTTGACAACGGCCGGGGCATCCCGGTCGATGAAATGAAAAAAGAACGTAAGTCTGCCGCCGAAGTGGTAATGACGAAGCTTCACGCCGGCGGTAAGTTTGACTCCAATGCTTACAAAGTGTCCGGCGGTCTTCATGGCGTGGGAGTTTCCTGCGTTAACTTCCTTTCAGAGACGTTGCACCTGGAAATCTGGAGGGACAGCAAGACTTATGAGCAATCTTATGTTCGCGGGATTGCGGTGGCGCGCCTGGAGCACACCGGCAAAACGCGAAGACGCGGAACCAAGATCACTTTCAAACCGGACTCTCAGATTTTTGATCACACCGTTTTTAGTTTTGACAAACTCTCAGAGCGCCTGCGCGAAAAGGCATTTCTCAATAAAGGCATTCGCATAACGATCAAAGACGAGCGCGAGGAACCGGAGAAGTCGCACGAGTTTTACTACAAGGGCGGTATCGCGGAGTTTGTTAAGCATCTGAACAAAAACAAGACGACGCTTCATGACAAGCCGCTCTACTTCGAGAAGGAAAGCGATGCGCTCTCGATTGAAGTGGCCATCCAGTACAACGATGCGTACGACGAGAAGGTCTATTCGTTTGCGAATAATATAAACACGGTGGATGGCGGTTCACACCTTTCGGGGTTTCGCTCCGCATTCACGCGAACCATCAATGCCTACGCGCAATCATCGGGACTCGCGAAAAACTTCAAGACGTCGCTTACCGGCGATGACGTTCGCGAGGGTTTGGTCGCGGTCATCTCGGTGAAACTCCCGCAGCCGCAGTTTGAAGGCCAAACCAAGGGAAAACTGAATTCAGATGTGAAGGGGGCGGTCGAGTCGTTCTTGAACGAACGGCTGACGGAGTATCTCGAACAGAACCCTACAGTCGCGCGCAAGATTGTCGGCAAGTCTGTCGACGCGGCGAGAGCGCGCGAAGCTGCTCGGAAAGCCAGAGAGATCGTGCGCAAAGGTGCGCTGGGTGGGTCGATGCTTCCCGGCAAGCTGGCGGACTGCCAGGAGAAGGATCCGGCGCTATCTGAGATCTACATCGTTGAGGGCGACTCCGCGGGTGGATCAGCGAAGCAGGGACGCGATCGCAAGAACCAGGCAATCCTGCCGTTGAAAGGCAAGATTCTAAATGTCGAGAAAGCACGCTTTGACAAGATGCTGGGGCACAGTGAAATCAAAGCTCTGATTACCGCGCTCGGTACCGGAATCGGGAAGGAAGATTTCGACGCGAGTAAGCTGCGTTACCACAAGATCATCCTGATGACCGATGCCGACGTGGACGGATCTCACATTCGGACCCTACTGCTTACTTTCTTCTACCGGCAGATGGCAGAGTTAGTGGAGCGTGGCTATGTCTACATCGCCCAGCCCCCACTGTTTAAAGTAAAGCGGGGCAAGAAGGAAGAGTACATCAAAGACGAAAGCCTGATGGTTCGCTATCTGATGAGGATGGCTACAGCCGATATGACCGTTAAGTCGGTGGGCGCGAATCAGGACATTGAAGGTAAAGAGTTGGCTGGTTCGCTCGAGATGTTAGTCGACTTGAAGCGCTACAGCGAACGTGCCGCACGGCGCCTGGGCGGCGATGCCCACATGTTGGATACGCTGCTCGAAGCGTTTGCCGGCCGGAAGGGTGTCTTGCGAAAAGAGGGGACTACTCTGCGCGCGGTCTTTCAGAACAACGACCTGATGGCAAAAGTTGAAGGCGTGATGGCGAAGGCCGGTTTCAAGACGGATCTCTCATCCGACGAGGAACACGGGTTGTGGGAGATAGAAACCACGACTACGTCGGGGCTGAGTGTCGCGATCGATTGGAACTTCGCCAGTTTCGTGGAGTTTCAAAAGGCCGTTGAACTGTACAAGGCATTGGAAGAGAAGCTGGCGCCCCCATTCATCACCGGGACCAACGGGACCAGCGAAGAGATTCCAACCCGGGAAGCACTGCTCGAGAAAGTGTTGGCGGCCGCCAAGAAGGACCTCTCCATCCAGCGTTACAAAGGTCTGGGCGAAATGAATCCCGAGCAACTCTGGGAGACAACCATGAACCCGGAGAAGCGAACTCTGTTGCAGGTCCGCATTGAAGATGCGGTGGAGACGGGCGAAATCTTTACCGTGCTAATGGGAGATGCGGTCGAACCGCGGCGAAAGTTCATCGAGGACAACGCCCTCGATGTCAGGAACCTTGACGTTTAAGCCTACGACCGTGGGTCCTATGATTCCATAGGACCCATTAGCATTTCTCACCAAATCTCTGCACTACAAAGCGTAATAGCTTGAGCGGTCTCCCCTGAGGGATTCCGGCCTTGCGTGCAGCAATCTCCAGCTGCTGGGCAACGGTGTCGATGCCAGCGATGTCCGGCAACAGCAGTCCGCGGAGCCCGCTCGTTTCGTCCTCAACAATTACTCCATAAACGGCAGGATCCAAATCTTCGATGGAGGCCGGTTCCGGGGCACCCAGAATATCCACCGAATAACGCAGGTTTGTGAGTTCCCTTGGCGTTACCGGCTTAAACCTCGGATCGCGAGTGGCTGCGTTTACTGCGTTCAGAATTACCTCTTCGGCCAGCGCCTCCTTCGCGGGTTCAATCGTTCCAATACAACCCCGCAAGTCGCCGCTCCCGGTCTTGATAGAAACAAAACATGCAGCAGGCGTCGAGAGGACGCCACTCGATGGCGGTACCGGCAGAAGCTTGCCAGTCAGCACGAAGGCTTCAACCGCTTCTCGGGCAAGGGCTGGCAGCGTCTGTGCTGGATTCGTTTCGC
>DATKIS010000896.1:0-2495 GCA_035543975.1 Pyrinomonadaceae bacterium | reverse complement strand
CCTTCTTCCATCACAGAGATTGCCGATTGCCGATTTGAAGATCAGTGACACACCAATAGGCGATTGGGAATTGCAAATCGGCATGAGGCAAAGGCCTTGACAAGATTAACTTACACTACCTAGATTCCCTTCATTCAATTCCTATCAAAGCCGCGAGAAAAATTGTCTAACAAATTGCTAATTGCAACCCGGTCAGTCTGGTTTTCAACAGTCTTATTCTGCGCCTTCATAGCCTGGATCCTTCCGTCTCACGGCGCGGCGCAGGGCGCGAAGCCTGCGAAACGAGTTGTTATACCTCGCGTCGGAACCATCAAAGACTACCCGGCGACGGGATTAATGACCGGCTGCGGAAACCTGTACTTCTACCACGAAGGCCCGAGTCCGACTTCCGATTCCTCTTATGTTTTTCTCTCTCGCGGCGACGGTAGTAACGCCTGGATGAATCTGGGCGGGCGCGATGTCCGTTTACGTCAACTCAAAAGGTTGTCGCCTGAGAGTCGAAGTGGCAGGCGTTACTATTATGGCTTTGGCAGCCTGCGCATCAGTGTTGATATTCGACCTTTCAGGCCGGGAGCTGAAACTATCCAGGAAAGCGATTCGATGTTCAGGATGACCATCACCCTGCGACGCGGAGCCCAGCGGCAAATCGTCAAGGCCATCGGGGATTCGGACTGCTGACATCAGAAGCCATGAAGAAAAACGATCCATGAAATGACAAAGGAGACGAAAGGGGATTAGCGTTGTCCAGTGTATCTTGATGGATTGCTTATGTGGGGTCTCTTAAGTCCATATGCCAATTCGTGATATTCACAGGGCGGCTGGCGTTAGGTCCGATGGACCGGCATTCAATAGCGACGTCCGTGAGGGCGTGGGTCAAGAGTCTCTCAGCCGATGAACGCCGAAGGTGCGGAATAAAATCACTTCCCAACCTCAACTCGTGCCGGCCCGGCGGGCCTCGGACATTATGGACCTTAATTACTCACGCCCTCACGGGCGTGGCTATTGACTATCGGTCATTCGGACCTGCGACCGCGCAACTTGGCCTCAGAGTTATTACCTTAGGACTCACGCTAGAATCGCAGCGACAGACAGCTCAATCCACCATCCATCTTCTGAAACTCACTCATCTCGAGCGCAATCGTCTGATACCCGAGTTCTCTTAACATTCCTGCTGAAGATTCGTAACCGGCGGAAACCAGTACCCAGTCGTTTATCCTGATGCAGTTGGCCGCGTAGTTCTCCTCAGCGACAACCCGAAGGCGTTCGTAACCGGGCAATGCCAGGTGAACCAGTGCTTCCGTCACGACCAGACGGTTGTCACCCAAATACGCGAGACCGCTTTTCAGATGGAGCAGGCCGGCAATCCTCCGGATGTCGATGAAGCTCGCTGAGTAGCCGAGTGGCGCCAACAGGCTGGCCAACTGTTGTGCCCCCTGTTCGTTTGTCCGTTCAGACAAACCGATGAAGAAATGATTGCCGGCCTGACAGACGTCACCACCATCGAGGGTTCCCGGTGCTTCAATTGAAAAGAGCTGCGGATAAAAGTCTGCGAGCGCGGTGCGAATGTTGGTTACTTCTCCTTGCCGGCTCAAGGCGCCGGGCCGCGTAATCACCGCGCAGCGTTTTGAATTCTGCTGGAAATCTTCGGTCAGTATGGCCGTATCCTCGACGAAGGTCGAATCCGGGTATCCCGAATCCGGTCCAAGCCTGGTTACGACTAACCCACATTGTTCCAGGGCTGAGCAATAGGCAGAGTGTTGCTCAATAGCTCGTCCGAAGTCCGGCTTTCCCAGGCCGGCCGTAGTCAACCCCTCGGCGAAGGTGGGCGCGGGAGGTCGAACTATTGCTCTGGTAAACAAGCGATTGAGTCCTCCTGAAGCTGTGTTACTCGAACATCCGCATTAGAGACTCGTCAAAACCCCATTGCGGCGATAACGCTTTCAGCGTAACTCGGCGAGCCAATGGTTCTCCGTCAGTCTCAGCTGCGAATCAGTTTGCAGAGCGTAATAACTGGTCCACCCTGACCATCTGGTATTTCTCTGCGCGCAGCCACCTAATCAGTTCATCAAGGCGATCATGAAACTTATCCGTTCGCTCCGGCCCGACGCCGATGTGTAACAGAAATATGAAACCATTGAGGCCGGCAGGGTCTCGCCCTTCGTATTCTTTGATGTGTCGCATGATCGCATCGCTGCCGGCATAGTGTTTCATCGCGGGCGTGGTGTAGTCCGCATTGGAACGCGTTCCGGGCGTGAAGTTGATGAGTTGCAACCCCTGCGCTTCCGTCCATTCGCTGATACGCCGGTTATACCACTCGAAGGGCGGCAGGAAGTAATGGGCCTCCATTTTCGAGATGCCGAAGGCCTGCATCGCCGCATAGTTCTGGCCCAGGTCCTCCTCGAATTGCTTTCTCGTGACTAACATTTCCTCGCGCTGGTTCCAGTCGCAATAAAGCAAATGCTGATCTGAGTGGGCGCCGAGGTAATGCCCGTCGC
>DATKIS010000895.1:0-2373 GCA_035543975.1 Pyrinomonadaceae bacterium | reverse complement strand
ATAACCCTGAGGTAGATCGACTTGCTGGTTCAATTCTTCATAGGGAAGCCCGACTGGGGTAACTCTCACCGTGTAAGACCCTGGACGGATGCCCCTGAAAACAAAGCGACCTGAGTGTTCGGAGAAGACCGTCTTAAGGCTTCTATAACTATCATCCAGAAGCGAAATGCGAATGCTGTCGATTCCCCGCCCGTCGGCGCCCACGACGTTACCCGCGATTGCGTAAGCACCCTGGACTGGAGGAGTCGCAGGTGAGCCAAAAGCGAAACTTGCCAGCAACAAAAAGGTCAACACCATGGTGGGCTCCTTTCAAACGGCTGTCCAAGGACTTCTAACAGGGAAGAATAATTATATACCGACTGAGAGGCTCAGCGCGCCATTTTTAGGCTGTGGGCCAGTTTGCCGTTGGAAAGCAGGCGGCCCATACAGAACCGAGCGCGGACGCGGACCCGGCGGGGCAGCGCCGCGGGGTGGTGGAGGCGCCAGGTCATCGAGTCAAGTGAGGCGAATGAATGCGAAATTATGACCAGGTGAACCTGCTCTCGACCCGGCGCTACCGCGCTCGGCTTTGTAGAGCGATGTCCTCACATCTATCAAGACTCACATGGATCAAATGACTGTTTAATTTATCAACGTTCGTTTTAGAGCTGGGCACCGCCCACCATAAGACCTGGAAGAAACGAATGCGGAAGATAATTAACGGGCTATGAGCTGGCGGATTGGTTCATCAACGGCGTACCGGTGGGCGGCGCTCACCTCTAACCGAACGTATTGATTTTATTAAACGGAGGTATGATTTTTATTTAGGTGTTTCGTCACTGAATGTATGGCCAACTTCAAAGTCATATTTGAGCTAACTTTCAAAGCCAATTAATATTTGGCCAACATTTCAGGTCGCCATATTTGGCCGGTAGACTTGAACCCCAACGTCCCCGTAGACTATCCCCCACCCAATATGGCGGGGTAGCTCAGCCGGTTAGAGCGTGGGATTCATAAGGCCTGCCAAGCAAACACACACCGAACACTTCACCAATAGAGCTAACAATTTGGGGCAGATTGCAGGCAGTAGTCACGGCTTTTTTGCGTGGTGGGGTGCTTTGGCTTTATGGATTACGGAAAAATTCCGGAAAATCCTGTAGGAGGGAAACCCTCTCTACAATCAATCGCGGCACAGTATGCCAGTCAGGGACTCTCAGTCGTCGTCGCGTCACCTCGCAGCAAGGTGCCTCTGGTGGAGTGGAGAGCTTATCAGTACGAGCCACCCTCTTCCTTTGAGCGAGAGGCGATGTTTTCGCTTGAGTCCGATCTAAACATTGGCGTTGCGTGCGGTATGGCCAGCGACAACCTGGCGGTCATTGATGCAGAGACAAAAGCGGCATTCGAAAGCCAACTGAGACAGTGCGAACGCGCCGGCCTTGCGGATACCTGGCTCGATGAAACCTATCGCGGCGGACATATTCTCATCAAGACCCCGGTCCCGGTTAAGGGGAAAGCTTTCAAGTCTGAGGGCTTTGAGGTCCGCGGCCAAAGGCAGTTTGTCTTATTACCGCCATCGATTCACCCAACCGGCGCGGTCTATCGATTCATTAAACAACCAGAATCTATCGTAAGAGTTCAATCGCTCGACGCGCTCGACTGGTTGAAGCTTCAACCCGCACCCCAGCACAAAGCATTGCCACGAAGGGCGCGCCAGATCTTGCAGGGCGAGCACTACGATCAATACGCCAGCCGATCGGAAGCAGAGCAAGCGATAGTCACGAGCTTGGTCAATGCAGGGTTTGATTTCAGCGAAACATTGGCCCTCTTCCGATCCTACTCGCCCGCAAAGTTCGCAGAGATTGAGCGCGGCGATCCCGAGAAGGCCATGCGATGGTTAAAGCTTTGCTACGATCAGGCCCGCAGATTTTGCGTCAACGATTCACCATCACGACGATTCGCTCGCGCTGCGCAAGCCAAAGCAGAATCCTCACCGTGGCCTGGGCGGCACGGAATCACAAGCAAGGCTGTTTTCCTTGCGCATACCAACTTGGCCCACCGCTCTGGGCGGCCCACTTACCACGCCAGCAGTCGCGACATTGCAGAGATCGCGGGCGTGGGACGAAAGACAGCCACGAACGCCAGTCGCAGACTCGCAGAATCAGGTCTTCTGGAGTTAGTTCGAGCGGCGACCTTTTCAAACGCCAACCGTTATCGCCTTTCAGAAAAGACGAACATGGCACCACTCACTCACATTGGCTTGGAAGGAGTGGGGTCAACTTCGTCTTTCTTACTTCCTGACGCATTCCGCCGGCGAGGATTGGGTCACGCAGGGTTCGAGGTTTTGCGGGCTCTGGAGGTCGAGCCATTGAAAGCTAAAGAGATCGCACAGCGGAC
>DATKIS010000894.1:0-4318 GCA_035543975.1 Pyrinomonadaceae bacterium | reverse complement strand
ATGCGACCCGAGGACATGGTGAAGGAAACGCCCTTCATCAAGCAGGGCGACGACGTTCCCAACATTGGTAGCAGCCAGCAGTTTGAAGCGGTAATCGAACCACTGAACAACGCCGGAGACGTGGGTGAGCGAACGGGAGTCAAGGGTGGTTTTGCAGTGCCCATGCTCATCGACAAGAAAGAGCCGCGCATTCCTGAATTCGACGAAATAAAAACGAAGGTGGCGGAGACGGCGAAGCGGGAGCGTGCCAGAGAACAGCTTAGTCAAGTCGCGAAAGACATGGCATCGTCAGTAAACAGCGCGGCTGATCTGAAGGCTGCTGCTGAGAAGGCGGGATTTGAGTTCAGCACCGAAGATGCCTACAAACTCGGCGGCGCGCTGGGGAAAGCCGGCACAAGTCCGGCGCTCGACGAAGCTGTTTTTGCCTTGAAGACCGGAGAAGCGACCAAGACACCGCTGAAAGTTGGCGACAACTGGGTCGTCCTTGGGGTTTCAAATCGCAAGGAAGCTGACCTCGCTGAGTTTTCGCAGCAGCGAGAGCAACTGTTCCAAACGATGCTGACGGCACGGCAGAACCAGGTCTTCGAAGACTACATCGGCAACGCTCAGCGGCGTATGGCACAGGACGGAAAGATCAAGATTTATCAGGATGTGCTGGCAAGCATCGAGGACGCTGAACCTGAGTTTGCACTACCACCCGGCGCGCAGTTTCCTGGGGGGCAGTAAGGAAAGTGATGAGTGATTAATGAAGTTATGAGTGATGAGTGATGAGTGAGAACGAATCTTGAGTGCTGGGACCTTTGGGGTTCCGTCAGACCACTTAAAGAAAAGCGCCGCGGTCAATTTGATCGCGGCGCTTTCGTTTAGCGGCAGGCATTGCCAAGTGGAACCGAGATACTGGCTACAGTTCACCCGCTCAGCCCAAATTGTCACGCATTACTCATCACTCAGTACTCATGACTCAGTACTCATCACTGTGTTCTCAGTTTCCTTTGATCAGCGGAGCCACCTCAGCCTGCGCCACTGCCGTGCGAATCTGGAGCTCGTTGCCCTGAGTTGTAATCTTCAGGTTGTTAAGCGCACTCCGCGCCAGAACGCCTTTGGCAGCTGAAAGCCGGTTAATAAACAGCCCGCCAAATTGTTTCAATCCCTCGACTGTGTCGCCGAGATTTTTTGCCGCCGAGGTGTCTACAGTGCGGGCCGCCAACATCACTTCCAGGTTTGTCGGCGTCAAGCCCAACGTACCGTAGACCTGTCTTACTGCCGTTAACTCGCGCGCGATCCCGTCGTTGCTGATTCTCAGATTCTGCATGAGTGCTTCAGAAATGTTGCCTCCGAAACCCACCACTGCATTAGGGTCCTTGCTCGCGAGCGCAATCAACTCGGGGTTGGGTCGTTTCCCGGTCCTGGTGGCGTCAATAACTTCCCTGACGCTATTCAGATTCCCCATGGCCAGGGTGCGGGCGTCCAGCGCAGTTACGGCGAGTTCGCCGACTTTAATATCCCACAGCCCCAAGAGGTTGACCTGCCGCTCGAGGGCGAAGGTGTATATGGTTTTTCCCTGATATTTTTGCTCGCCATATTTGCCGTTAGCAGCCACTCTCCCGGCGGCAACGATTGCGCCCGCGTTAAATGTTCCCCGGGCGAGCGCGACAGTCCGGATCTGGGTCGTCCCCTCCGACGGATAAGTGTATTGCAGGCCGAGTGCGACTTGGTCGAATGAACGCGGATCGAGACCCGTCTGCGCCTTAAACTTTGCCAACTCGTCGTTGACTTCCGCCACCTTCGCCGGATTCTCAGCCAGCAGCTTTGGCAGTGCCTCATCCAGCACGCGCTTCACATTGACCAGGGCGACCGCATCGGAAGGGGGAAGCGACGCCAGGAGACTAGAAACTTGACCTGCCGCCCCCGCCCTGGCTCGCTTTTGTGCAAAGCTGATTTCAGATAAACCAAACGCAGCGATAGCGAGGCCGAGTGCCCCAACAACTGCAACCGACTTCAACAAACTCTTCTTTACAATATTCACGTTAAAAACCTCTCTTGAACTTCAATTTGAAATGACGCCGGTTTTCCCTGCCTTGCGTAGCAGCTATCCTCACCTAATCAGGCGATTCGCCACCGCCAGTCGGATGCCGGCCAAACCCTTCGAGGTTGGCCTACCTCGTCCGTTACTCCGCAACAGAACACAAAACACACACTGCAGACTTACTTAAAACCGAGCCACTCAGACGCGCTCAATCAATAACGCGAGGCCCATGCCCCCGCTGACACATAGAGTGGAAAGTCCCAGCTTCGCCTCGCGCCTCCTCATCTCGTGCAGCAAGGTCGTGGTGATCCGAACCCCCGTACAGCCGATGGGGTGACCCAAAGCGATGGCGCCACCGTTTACGTTTAGTCGATCAGGATCGAAGCTTAGCTCGCGATCACAGGCAATCACCTGCGCAGCGAAGGCTTCGTTGAGTTCGATCAAATCAATATCGTTCAAGCCAATGCTTTGCCGCCCGAGGAGGGTTCTAATCGCCGGGACCGGACCTATCCCCATGATCTCGGGAGCCACACCTGTCACTTCGTAGTCAACGATCCGTGCGTCAGGTTTAACGCCTGCCTGCTCGAGTGCTTCCTCGCTCATCACGACCATGGCCGCGGCTCCGTCGGTTATTCCAGACGAGTTTCCGGCAGTAACGGTTCCATCTTTAGAAAACACGGGCGCCAGTTTTGCCAGGTCCTGACTGGTGGTGCCGGCGCGTGGATGTTCATCCCGGCTAAATTCGACCGTCTCTCCCTTTCGACCTTTAACCTCCACCTGTGCTATTTCCGAGTCGAAACGCCCAGCTTCGATTGCAGCCTGTGCCCGTTGCTGCGATCTGAGCGCGTATTTGTCCTGGCTCTCACGCGAAATGTCGTAGCGGCGCGCCAGGTTTTCCGCGGTTTCGCCCATCACCAATCCCGAAAGCGGATCGTTGAACCCGTCTCGATACATTCCGTCCACCAGTTCGGTGTGGCCCATTCTCATGCCCCAGCGCGCGCCTTCGGCAAAATACGGCACTCGCGACATGCTCTCGGTCCCGCCGGCCAGGACCACTTCAGCCCGGCCAAGCATTATCTGTTGCGCGGCAAGAATGATTGCCTGAAGCCCTGAGCCGCAGGCCTGGTTTACCGTGAAAGCCGGGACCGTTTCAGGCAGACTCGCTCGATAAGTAATCTGGCGGGCTACGTTTGGTCCGCCACCGGCCTGGCGCGCGCAACCCCAGATCGACTGTTGAATCTGGTCTGGGCGCAATCCCGCGCGTTCCATACTCGCTTTTGCCGCTGCCACCCCGAGGTCCGCCGCGCTCCATGAAGCAAGTGTTCCCCCGAAGCGGCCGATTGGCGTGCGCACAGATGCTGTCAGATAGACGTTTCTCATAGGTAGTTTGTTAACGGATTTATTCCTGGGATTCTATTGACTAAAAATGGTAGCACACGGTAGAAGTAACGCCGAACGCAAGGTAAAGCAAACTGTTAGTTTGCTTGGAACGTAACCGAGACTCGGGTCCGACGCACGGATTGACTGAAGTAATCCAGCAGTTTCATTGCTGGCCGTGCGCGCCTGGTTCCTCGGCGAGTTCGACCGCTTCACCCTCAATAACCGCTCAACCTCCAACCTCTGGAGCGCTCCTCCATGCCCGAGCGGATTAATACGCCTGAACGAGCTGAGACTGCCAGGCTCAAAATTTCCAGCCTGTTGACCGGCCAACCGGAATGGTTTTGTACGGTTGGTTCGGAAACTACCCAGGCGCAAAAAACTGAAGCATTGAGCCGAAGCGAGTTGGACGTGTCGGTAGCTAACGGCCGGTTAGTGCTGTCCTGCTGGACGGAGCAGGGCAGCCGCACCTGGAAGATCTTTGCCTGGGAATGGACGGGCGATAAGCTGCTGCTGCACGCTTCCCGGAAGATGGGCGCCGAACGTCCGGTGATCGAACTCGTTCCGCGAGCCGCGGCGACTGCGATCGCCCTGACCGTAAAGGCAGCGCGGCAAGCGCGTAGCGATTGGCTGGCCGAGCTGGCCAGCACCTTTCAACCGGGCTCGAAGGTTGAACGGGCGACGCTCAGTCCAGGCGCCAGGAGGGGACAGCCAGGACGTTACGCGCGCATTGTTTTGCGGCAAAAGCACCAGCGCACGGCGGTTACCGGATCAGTCGTTTCAAGCAAACCGAGCGACGTGGACGCCTTCCTTTCTGCAGCCTTGTTATGGTTTAAGCGAACTAGTGAACGTGCGCGCCAACCCTATGTGCACCAGCTCTGGTTGTTGGTTGAAGCTGCCCTCGCCAAGCCCATC
>DATKIS010000893.1:0-5494 GCA_035543975.1 Pyrinomonadaceae bacterium | reverse complement strand
GACCTGGTCTATTACGGCAACGGGAAGCAATTGGAGTATGACCTGATTGTCGCACCCGGCGCCGATCCCAATGTTGTCGCGCTCAGCTATGAAGGCGCGCAGAACATCAAAGTCGATCGGGACGGTAACCTCGTACTCAAGACGGCGGCGGGTGACTTACGCCAACTCAAGCCGGTTGTCTATCAGGAGGTTAACGGTAAAAGAAAGCTCATCGAGGGTCGCTATCAAGTCCGCGGCAAGAACAGCGTCGGCTTCCGTCTTTCGCGCTACGACCGCACTAAACCGCTGGTGATCGATCCTATCCTGGTCTATTCGTCATTGGTGAACGCAGGCGGGTACGGAGCCGGCATCGCGGTCGACAGCAATGGATACGCCTACATAACGGGCTATACTTTTCAGGATTTCAATCCTACGGCCGGTGCCTTCCAGACCATATTCACGGGCGATTACTGTGTCTTTGTTACCAAAGTTAATCAGACCGGCACCGGCGTGGTTTACTCAACCTACCTTGGTGGCAACGGTCAGGCAGAGGCCTATGGCATCGCCGTCGATTCAGCCGGCAGCGCCTATGTCACCGGATATGCTTCGGGGTCGTTTCCCACCACCGTTGGCTCCTATCAACCAACCCTCAACAGCTCTTTCGACGCTTTCGTTACCAAGCTAAATGCTACCGGCAGCGCGCTCGCCTATTCGACGTTCTATGGCGGAAGTGAGTTTGAGGAAGGCCTCTCGATCGCTGTTGACGCAGCCGGCAATGCGTATGTCGCCGGGGATAGCGGGTCCAGGAATCTCGTCACCACAGTAGGCGCTGTCCAGGCGAATAGTCGCGGGGGCACTGAGAGTTTTGTCCTGCGACTTAACTCGACCGGCTCGGCTTTGGGATATGCCACATATTTGGGGGGCGGCGGTTCGGATCTCCCGGTCAGCATTTCAGTTGACTCAGCCAATAATATTTACGTGGCCGGCGAAACTTCTTCGTTCAATTTTGCCCAAGTCAACGCACTCCAAAGTCCCAATGGTGTAAACCGCGGTCTTTTCAAAAGCACGAACAACGGCACGAGCTGGAGTCTCAGCAACAGCGGTCTGCAAAACTCTCAAGTAACAGCCATCGTGATCAATCCGATCACGACTGCAATTATGTACGCGGGGACAATCGGAGGCGTTTATAAAACCGTAAACGGTGGGGCCACCTGGATCGCTTCAGGTCCAACCAATGGCGGCGTTAGGGCCCTGGCTATCGATCCGACGAATCCTTCAATTGTCTATGCGGGAACAAACAATGGCGTTTATAAGACAACCGATGCCGGTGCTACGTGGGCGCAAATCAACAACGGCATTATCTTCCAATTCAGCGGCGTTGCTTATCCGATCACTGTCCGAAGTATAGCCATCGACCCGAGCAATCCTGCCATAGTCTACGCAGCCACCAGCCTGGGATTTTACAAGACGACTGATGGCGGAGCGTCCTGGACCCGCTTCGGAACTGGCGCCATTGGCCTAACTTCGACAAACGTTCAGACCGTCGTTATTGACCCAATCACCCCATCCACCATCTACGCCGGCTTCAACAGTACCGGTGTTTTCATGAGTACAAACTCCGGCGCCAACTGGACCGCAATGAATACCGGCCTCGCCACTTCGTCGAGCCGAAACATTCGATCCATGGCCATTCTTCCCAACGCTCCTGGAACGCTCTACGTAGGCACACTCGCCGGTATCTTCAAAACGACGAATGGAGGCGCAAACTGGACCGCGGTCAATAATGGTCTTCTCGTCCCGTACAGTGATGCCAGTTCACTCATTCCGGAATCGACCAACGCCATCGTTATCGATCCACTTAACCCCAACAACGTTTATGCAGGCGCAACTAATTCCGCACTAGCCAGCGGAGCATATCCTTTGACGTCGGTAATAAAGAGCACCGACGGCGGAGCAAACTGGACCGCGATAACGAATGGATTTAGTGGTCTCAATAATGGCGTTTTTGCGCTGGCGATCAATCTCTCTGATCCATCTATTCTTTATGTGGGAAACGCCGGGGACTTTGACGGCTATGCCACGAAGATAAACGCTAACGGGACCAGCTTTAACTACTCGACGATAGTCGGAAGTAGTCGCAACGACTATGTGGCCGGAATCGTTCCCGATGCTGCCGGTAACTCATACCTTTTCGGGGGGACCGGCGGAACTAACTTTCCAATTACTCCTGGCGCGTTTGATTCGACCCTCAGTGGCTTCTACGATACTTTTGCGATGAAGTTGAATTCAACGGGCACCGCCCGGCTGTATTCAACCTACCTCGGCGGAACTGCCATCGAAGACTCGTATGGTCTCGCGGTTGACGCCGCCGGGAATGCCCACGTGATCGGGTATACGACATCAGCAGACTTTCCGGTTACCGCGGGGGCTTTTCAGAGCACCCTACGCAGTACAGGCGGCGGTACCGACGCCTTCGTAACCAAGCTCAATGCCACCGGCACCGCTCTCAGCTATTCGAGTTTTCTTGGGGGTGCGGGAGACGAACTCTTCGACTTCCAGGGGAACAACATCGCCCTGGATCCGCTTGGTAACGCCTACGTAGTCGGGTACACCAGTGATATCAACACCTTCCCCTCGTTTGGCTTTGCAAATGCCTTCAGCGATACCTTCGGTCCCAGCATAACCTTTGTCGCCAAGATCGACGGCGGCCTTCCCTCCTACAGCATCACCGGAAGATTGACGACTGCCGCCAATGCTCCAATCGCTGGTGTACTCGTTCAGGTATCTAACGCGACCTTTTACCGTTCCACGTTCACCGACTCAGATGGCTACTATGCAATCGTCAGCCTTCCTGCGGGAGACTATATGGTCGCACCGAGCCGAACTGCCGCCTCCGGCCACTATGTCTTTTCTCCGACCAATAGAAGTTTTCCGGGCCTCAATTCGAATCAAACTGCCAACTTCACCGGCACCCAGGCTTTCGACATCTTCGGGAAAGTCACCAGCTCAACCGTGCCCGGGCTCGGGTTGTTCGACGTTACGCTTACATTGAGTGGCGCCTCTTCGGCTATCGTCACCAGCGATGCGGAAGGCAACTACGTTTTTCGGGACCTGCTACCGGGTGACTACACCATTACTCCATCAAAAGCGGGTTTCACCTTTGACCCGGTGAATCTCCCCATTACTATTACCAACGCCGACCGGACGGCAGCTGATTTCACCTCGGCTTCCGGGACCTTCTTTAGCGTCACCGGTCATATCGCTGACGCGGCTAACGCAGCCATCGCTAACGTCCTGGTGACCATGACCGCGTCTTCGCAAGTTGGCTCGCGCACTCAAACAACTCTAACCGACGCTAGCGGCGACTATCAGTTTGCCAACCTTCAGGCCGGAGGTAATTACACCTTCGTGCCAACCCGGGCGCAGTATCTATTCACCCCTGAGAGCCAGGCATTTCCCAACCTGAGCGGAAATCAGATTGGGAACTTTGCGGGCGGTACGTGGCAGCCCGTGGTGCTGACCGCTGTGCGGATATCTGAATTCAAGGCGTGGACTGTAGGCGGAAGAACCTATGTTTATGTGAAGCCGCAATTTCCCGACGCGGGTTATCGGATACTCAACTGGGGGCAAACAAGTCGAGTGGGGAACGACTTCACCGCCGATGCCAATGCGGAGAAGTTCACCGGCCCGTCGATTCAGGCGGAAGTTACCACCGCTCAGATCTACGATCTTGGTCCACTCGCCAATGGCACCTACAACTTTAATTTCAAGACTTCCGGTACGTTGGCGAAAGCCCTCGAGTTCACGGTCAGTTCTGCGGTACCTCTTCCGAATCCGATCGATAATTCGCGCGACTTTGTGAAGCAGCAGTATCAGGATTTCCTTAATCGCGACGCTGATCCGGCGGGCGAGGATTTCTGGACCGACAACATCAACAAGTGTAACGACCCGGCGCGCCGGCCCCCCGGACAAACCGTTGAGCAATGCACGCTGCGGCAGCGCGAGACCACCAGCGCGGCCTTCTTCCTTTCCCCGGAGTTCCAGGACACGGGCTACTTTGTTTACCGAATGTACGTCGGAGGGTTAGGAAGACAACCGAAGCTGTCCGAATTCAAGCCCGATGCCTCCACAGTCGGCAATGGGATCATCGTCAATGGACAGCTGTCGGGGACGAAGATCAACCAGAACAAGGCGGCCTTTGCCGCGTCGTTTGTAAACTGCGTGGATGCGAGCAAGTACCGTTGCGCAGAGTTCAAGGCCAGGTACGACGCGTTGAGCAATCAGGCATACGTGGACAAGCTGTTCCAAAATACCGGCGTTAACGCGAGCGCCGCCGACCGCACTGCCCTGGTCAACGGTCTGGACGGTGCGACTGAAACGCGCGCCACCGTTTTGCAGAAGATAGTGGACGGCATCAACGTTATTGCTGAAGGCAACCAGCAGTTCACGACCACGTATGGCCAGGCGTTCTATAACTCGGAACTCAACCGTGCTTTTGTGGAGCTGGAATACTTTGGCTACATGAAGCGGGATCCGGATGAGGCTGGTTATGCCTTCTGGCTGGCTAAGCTGAATCTATTTAACGGCAACTTCGTCAACGCGGAGATGGTGCTGGCGTTCATCTCTTCACCCGAATACCGCGCGCGCTTCGGTCAGCCTTAACCGGGAGGTTGTTGTCCGACACACTTCAGTTTGTCGTGTTCTCCCAGGAGGCCTTCACCGGAACCAGCGACAACCTGAAGAGCCTCTTGCAAAACTCGTCGAACCAGAGACTAGAGAGACAAAATCGCGAGAACCATGGAATGTTTTGAATTACGCTGAAAGCGTTGGCTAATTCCAGTCCCGGGTTGCGCTTTTGGCAACCCTGGGGAAACGGGTTTCATTTCGAAGATGCAACTCTGAAGGAGTTGCGACACGCCTCGCGAACAACAAAACCATCGCAACTCCTTCAGAGTTGCGAAGAATCTTCTTTCTACTCTTAACCCCAGGGTTTCAAGGCAAACCCGGGGCTGGAATTAGCCAACGCTTTCAGCGTAAAAAGTCAAAATCCCATGTATCGTTCACTAGTTCTTGCTAATAACTCTCATGACGAGTTTTGCAAGTGGCTCTAAAGTGTGTCGGACAGTGGCCCAATTGAAGAACTCAAACAACAATAGTCCCGGCCCCATCTTGCTCCTGGCGTTGCTCGCGATTCTGATCGTCTGGCTCGCTACGCGCTTCGGTATTGGCATCACCCCCGACTCAACTGTCTACCTGGATGCTGCTCACAATCTCCTTAACGGCCGCGGGTTGACTGCGTTAACTGGCCGTGGCGAGTTCGAGCCACTCACGCATTATCCGCCGCTTTACCCGGCAGTGTTGGCGTTACTAACTCGCCTGGGGATCTGGTTTGGTGCGCAGTCGGTCGAAGGAACGGCCCGGGTGCTCAACAGCTTCATCTTCGGCGCTAACGTTTTGCTGGTGGGAATCGGCATCAGAAGTTATGCCCGCAGTTCTTATTGGCTGCCGGTGATTG
>DATKIS010000892.1:0-2569 GCA_035543975.1 Pyrinomonadaceae bacterium | reverse complement strand
TTGCTCGACTTGCAATGGGACTTGCTCTGTCCCTTGTGTCGAGGACCTCAGGAGAGCGGAACATCCCTGAAAGACATCGATCCGCATGTTCATTGTGAAGCCTGCCGAATCGATTTCACGGTGAACTTCGATCGCTTCGTTGAGTTGACCTTCCGTGTAAACGCCACGATCCGGGCAATCGATGTGAAAAACTATTGCATCGGCAGTCCCCAGCGCACACCACACGTGGTTGCCCAGCAATTGTTGCCGGGCCACTCCCAACGATTACTTAACATGTCGCTTGAGCCGGGCAACTACCGTTTCCGGGCCCTCGAGTTGTCGGGTGAACGCCCGGTCAGAGTTTCGACGGCGGGTATCAAGTCGGCATCGATAACGGTGTCTGACGATGGGTGGTCACGTGAAGAACTAGTGCTTGCCTTGCGGCCTGAGCTTGAACTGCGGAACGAGACTGATGCTGAACACCTGATCATTCTGGAACGTTTGGCCTGGAGCGATCAGGCGGCGACTGCCGCGGAAGTCACGGCGCTGCAAATCTTTCGCGATCTTTTTGCCAGCGAGGCCTTGCGGCCCGGCGAACAAATCTCGGTAGGCACGCTTACTGTGCTCTTTACCGACCTGCGCAATTCGACCCAGCTTTACCGGGAAATCGGGGATGCCACAGCCTTCGGCCGCGTAATGAACCATTTCGACGTATTGAAGAAAGCGATCGCGGAAGAGGACGGGGCGCTGGTTAAGACTATTGGCGATGCGGTGATGGCCGTGTTTCGTCATCCGCCGGCAGCGTTGCGGGCTATGTTACGTGCGCAAGAGACCCTGGCCGCGCCTCCTGATGGCGGGCCACCATTGACGTTGAAAGCTGGAATTCATACAGGGCCTTGCATTGCGGTTACGTTGAACGACCGCCTGGATTATTTCGGCTCCACGGTAAACATGGCTGCGCGCCTGGAAGGTTTATCAACCGGCAACGACGTGATCATTTCTCGTGCTCTGCACGACGATCCCGAAGTGCGCGAGCTGGTAGACTCTGAAGACCTCGAGGCCAGCCCGTTTGATGTTGAGTTGAAGGGTTTTGAGAAAGAACGTTTTGAGCTGTGGCGGGTGACGCGCACAACTTCGTAACGCAAACAGTTAGTTTGCGACGATTGTTTTGGCACTCGGGTGGCGATTCCGCGCCGACCGCAAACTAACAGTTGCTTTGCAGTGGAGTTAATCGGCGGCTAATCAACAATGGCACTCTTAGAAGCAAGAAACGTTTCCAAGGTCTACCAGATGGGTACGACCAGCGTCACTGCGCTCGACAATGTTTCACTGACCATGCACGAAGGTGAGTTTGTTTCGATTCAGGGCACGTCGGGTTCGGGCAAGAGTACACTGCTGAATATGGTTGGCGGCCTGGACCACCCGACTACTGGAGAGGTCCTTTTCAATTCGAAGCCCCTGGCGCCGTTAAGTAAGAAAGAGATGGCGCGCTATCGTCGTTATTCAGTGGGGATGATTTTTCAGAACTTCAATTTGATACCGACGATGACCGCCGAAGAGAATGTGCGGCTGGCTTTGGCCTTTGGTGGCATTCGGGGCGTACAGCGACGGAAACGAGCGGCAGACTTAC
This sequence comes from Pyrinomonadaceae bacterium, assembly GCA_035543975.1. GTDB lineage: Bacteria > Acidobacteriota > Blastocatellia > Pyrinomonadales > Pyrinomonadaceae > PSRF01. Next base: position 960 of record DATKIS010000892.1, on the reverse strand, counting down.
TTGGTCGGGTGGGTCTTTCGGACCGATTGACGCATCGTCCTTCGGAACTTTCCGGCGGCGAGCAGCAGCGCGTGGCGATCGCGCGGGCGTTGGCGAACAATCCAAAAGTTTTGCTGGCAGATGAGCCAACCGGCAATGTTGACTCCACCCGCGCGCACGAATTGCTGGCGCTCCTTCGCGATATGGTTGCCACCGACTCGCTAACCATCTTAATGGTCACTCACGATCGCGAACTCGCTGCCAGCTTTTCTGATCGAATCATTCTGATGAAAGATGGCCGGGTAGTGAGTGAAGGATGAGGGCGGAGGGATGAAGGATGAAGGAGGGGGAGTAGGACCTATAAAACTATAGGACCAATTATCCGCGCGAGGTGACAATGTCAACAAAGACCACTCAAATGACCCTGGAGGCGCTGCGCTCGGTTCCGTTGTTTGCGTCCCTGGACGATACCTCAGCAACCGAATTGCGAAACCTGTTGCTGGAAACTGAGGTTGCCAGCAACACTCAGGTATTTCACAAGGGCGATACCGGAAACGCCATGTATCTGATCGAACGGGGCAAAGTCCGGATCAGCATAACGGACGAAGATCGGCACGAGATAACCCTGGCTGAACTGGCGCAAGGCGACTTCTTCGGAGAGATGTCTCTCATCGATGGTCGCCAGCGCTCTGCGGACGCCCGGGTAATTGATAATGCCCGCTTCGCGGTGCTTTCGCGGCCGGATTTCTTAGCGTTTGTCCGTTCGAATCCTGACGTAGCCCTGGGAATGTTGGGGGCGTTGACTGACCGACTCAGGCGCACTGATGAACTGCTGCGCTCGCGCGTTTCGCGCAATGCCAACGAGGAGGAGAAAAGGCGAGCTACCACGGCCGATCGGGCTGCCGACTTGATTGCCGAGTTTGGTGGTAGCTGGAAGTTCATCGGCGTTTCGATGGGTTTGATCGTCTTCTGGATAATCTT
>DATKIS010000891.1:0-2271 GCA_035543975.1 Pyrinomonadaceae bacterium | reverse complement strand
GTTTCATTGGCACCGTCAAACTTATTATTCCAGTGTCTGGGATTCGTCCGGAACAGTTGCAGGATACCTTTGCTGATTCGCGGTCTGAAGGACGGATCCACGACGCAATAGATATTATGGCGCCAGCCGGCACACCGGTTCTGGCGGCCAGCGACGGGGAGGTAGCCAGGCTTTTCCAGAGCGAACGCGGTGGAACCACAATCTATCAACTCAGCCCCGACAAGAAGCTCGTCTTTTATTACGCTCACCTTCAGCGCTACGCTGAGGGTCTCGCGGTAGGGAAGTTTGCGCGGCAGGGTGAGGTCATTGCTTACGTCGGCGACACGGGAAACGCCGGCACCGGAAACTATCACCTCCACTTCTCGATCGCGGTGCTAACCGATCCCAAGCGATATTTTGAAGGAACCAACATCAACCCCTACCCGCTGCTGCGGAAGTAACGTCCAAATCTTCAGCCGGAGCTCCCTGCCTGACGCGCGCGTTCGTTAATCGTGCAAGTACGCTTCGGGAAACGAGGGTTTCGGTGCGGCGTAGCCGGACAGACACGGGAAACTGCTGTGGGAACACTCATTGCTACTAACTTCCGGTCGAGCAATCATCATCCCGCTTTTCAATCTTGCTCGAACGAGGAATACGCAATGAGTACTCTAAAGATAAACGTCATCAACCGCGGGGCCCTTTTGCTTCTAGCTATCGTTTCAATTGGATTCGCATCAGCGTGCAGTAGCGAACCAGTCAACGATTCAACCACACCGCCGGCTGCCAGCCCTGCCGCAGGGTCACGTTCTCCAAGCGCCACGGTGAGTGCCCCGGTTATCACCCCCAGTCCGGCAACGAGCGCTACGCCCGCGTCATCGCCTGCGGCCAAGACCAAGAGCCCCGGCACGAAATAACTAAACACCAGAACCGCCTGCGCAGGCGGGCGGTCACACTAATAAACAAGAGCTAGCGAGGAACAGAATGAAGAGAATGAGATACATAACTTTGGGGCTGATCGTCATCATTTCAGTCGTGGCGGCCGCTGGTTGCGCAATTCAGCCCGGCGCCAATTCGAATTCAACAGCCACGGCGAGCCCATCGCCGTCTGTATCCGCTTCGCCCACCGGCGAAGTCAGCAAGGCCACCGCCATTCCAGTTACCTTGCCCGTGCTCGACGCGTTGTTTTCGGATGACGCGTTCAAGGCTACCTTGAAATCGAGGGTCGACCTTACAGACGATCAAATTACCCAACTCCAAAAACTTGCAAGCGATGAAGTGGCCAGGCTGCGCGAACTGAATACTGAAGATCAGGGCGCCAAAGAGTCGCCGCAAGCCGAGGAATCCCGACAACGTGCCAGTGAAGCCATACGCGGACTGCTCGGGGAACAAAAAGCGGAAGGGCTATTTGCCCTGGCCCGCGAGTATTGGGGAAAGGGTGGTGCTGAACTTAACGCCAACAAGGCCAAGGAACCAGCCGATACCAGCGCCACCGGGCCTAACGCAGTACCCAGGGATACCCGCATCGTGGTGAACATCCCTGCCTACCGAATGGATGTTTTCCAGAATGGCACGCTACTCAAGTCGTATAAGATCGGAATTGGCTATCCGGAATTCCCTTTGCCCACCGGCTTGAGGAAGGCGGAAACCATTATCTTCAACCCGACCTGGACACCGCCTGACGAGCCCTGGGTCGCGAAGATGAAGGGCGTGGCTGTCGGCGAACGCGTGGCCGCAGGTAGCAAACTTAACCCGCTTGGACCAATCAAGATTCCCATCGGTCAGCCGTCGCTCATCCACGGAGGAAAATCACCCGCTAAGCTCGGGACGTTTGCCTCGCACGGTTGCGTCGGGCTCACGACCCCTCAGGTCCAGGACTTTGCCAAACTACTCGCGCTGGCTGCGGGTGGCGAAATCTCGGACAAGGCGATTCAGTCTTACCTGAAAAACAAGACGAAAACACAAGTGGTGAAACTGGGTCAGGTTGTACCCGTCGAACTCCGCTATGAAACCATCGTTGTCGAGGACGGCAAACTTCGCATCTACCGTGACGTTTACGATCAGGACACCAATACTGAATCAAACTTGCGCGCCGTGCTGTCGGCTAACGGCATCCAGTTTGACGATCTGAGCGAGCCAGAGCGCGCCGAGGTGTTGGATGCAGTCAACGCAATGTCGCGGCATCCACGCAAAGGTGTTAGCAAATCCGTCACCAGGCCTGCGCCAAGTGCGTCGCCCGCTCCTGCGGAGAAATCAGTCCCGGTTGGAGAAAAGGTCGCTGCGAAGAGCCCGAGG
>DATKIS010000890.1:0-7054 GCA_035543975.1 Pyrinomonadaceae bacterium | reverse complement strand
TTAACGGGCACCACGAATTCGACCTGCTTCCCCACCACGACCGGAGCTTTAGACAATACTGCGAACGGCACCACGTTCTTCGTTGACGCTTTCATCTCCAAAACAAGTGAAACGGCGCCGGCATCCCCCATCTTCGCCTGTACCCCAACTCCCACCCCCACCCCGTCACCCACGCCAAGCCCATCCCCCACGCCGAGTCCGTCGCCGACACCCGCCGGAGTCTGCACTACGCCTCCCGCAGGACTGATCGCCTGGTATGACGCCGAGGGCAACACCAAAGACATTCAGGGACCCACATTCGAAAATGCATCACCAGGTACTGGCACGAGCTTCGTGGCGGGCAAAGTGGGGCAAGCTTTCCTGGTCGACAGCGCCGACGACGCCGTCACTTCCGCCTCGATTAACATCGGCAGCGCCTACACCGTTGACCTCTGGATTCGTCCCGCCACCAGCAACACGGCAGACTTTCAACGCGTGTTGGGAAACACTTTCAACGGAACCAACTTCGGCACCATCTACCTGGTCCAGAACCGGATCGAGTATTACCAGAACGGGTCCAATAGTCTTCGCGTTTCGTCAGCCAGCGGCAGCGTTCCCTTTAACACATACACGCACGTCGCGCTCACCTACGACGGCAGCGTCAGTCGGCTGTACATAAACGGCACTCTGGCGGGCACGAGTTCAAGTCACACGGAGTTCTACAACAACGCGGTGCGCATCGGCTACGCGTTCGACTCAGGTGGCAACTCGTTCTTCGGACAGCTCGATGAAGTGGAAATCTTCAATCGGGCACTCGCGCAGTCCGAAATCAATGCCATCGTCGCCGCGGACACCGCGGGCAAGTGCAAACCAGTTATTCCAGCCCCGACTCCGACACCCCCACTGGCGCCGAATCCATCACCGTCGCCCATTCCTTCACCGGCGATCTCTTGTGCCGCCGATCTCACCTTCGACACCAGCGGTAAAACCACCACAGATTTTCAAGGAGGGATCGACGGGGCCACCGCCGTTGCTGTCCAGTCTGACGGCAAGATTCTGGTCGCCGGTCGAGCCGGCTCAGACTTTGCTCTGGCGAGACTCAACTCGGACGGAACGATGGACGCAAGTTTTGGGACCGGCGGGCGCGTCTACACAGATTTCTTTCTGGGCTTTGATAGCGCTGAAACGATGCTCATTCAACCTGATGGGAAGATCGTGGTTGCGGGCTCAACTGTATTTGATACTTACAAGGACTTTGCCCTCGTCCGCTATAACCCTGACGGAAGCCTCGACACAGGTTTCGGAATCGGAGGCAAAGTCACCACCGACTTCAACAAGGGCGAAGACGCGGCGTACGGCATTGCCCTCCAATCAGACGGCCGGATCGTGGCAGCCGGCGGAACCGGAGGCACCAGTTTCAGCTCCGCTGATTTCGGCCTGGCCCGCTACAACACCAACGGCTCGCTCGATACCACATTTGGCGACGGCGGTCGTCTGGTCACTGACCTGGGAAATGACAGCGAACAAGCTAACGGCGTCGCAATTCAGACAGACGGAAAGATTGTGGTGTCCGGCTACACGGTAATAAACAATATCGACAGCAATTTCGCCCTGACGCGCTACAACACGAATGGCACGCTCGATACAGCCTTTGACACTGACGGCAAAGTCACGACCGACTTCGGTAGCACGGACACTTCCCAGGCGGTGGCAATTCAAACCGACGGCAAGATTGTCGCCGCCGGTCGAGGCGCTGGAGGTGCCGGCGGCCTGAGCGGTTTTGCGGTCGCGCGCTACAACACCAACGGCGGCCTCGATCCAACATTCGATGGCGACGGTAAGATCACTATCGCCACGTCCGGGAACGTGGACACGGCAGAGGCTGTGGTCATTCAACCGGACGGTAAGATCGTCGCTGCTGGATGGGGTGGCGACGGCAGTAGTGGTTTAGACTTCGTGGCCATTCGCTACACCACCACGGGCGCGCCCGACCCAACTTTCGATGGCGACGGCAAAGCCGCCACGCCTTTCTTCAACGGCGATTTTGCGTACGCGGCAGCGCTTCAAGCTGACGGCAAGATCGTTCTCGCCGGATCGATAAACAATGGCAGTGTGAGTGGAACACCTGGCGCCGGCACCAGTTCAGATTTCGCCTTGCTGCGCTACAACACCAACGGATCACTCGACTCCACCTTCGATGGGGACGGCAAACTCTCGCTGGAACTCTTCAACAACGACGAAAACATCGTCGGCCTCGGTCTTCAATCCACTGGCAAGATCATCGCGGCCGGAGGTTACGGCGGAATAGTGTTCATCTTCGACGCGCAAAACCATAACTTCCAGCTCGCTCGCTACAACACCAACGGCCAGCTGGACACGAGTTTTGGCACGGCGGGTCGCGTCAGCACAGATTTTGTCAACGGCAGTGTTGACATCCCTACCGCCATCGCCGTCCTGCCGGATGATCGTATCGTGGTGGCGGGCACTTCCAGGCCAGAAACCAGTGGCCTGAGTGATCTTATTCTGGCCCGCTACTCTCCGGATGGAGCGCTGGATTCGACCTTCGACGGCGATGGCAAAGTGATCACCGACTTTAGCAGCGGCAGCGATGGCGCTAACGCCATGTTAATTCAGCCCGACGGCAAGATCGTTATCGGTGGGTTTGCCGGCAGCGCCTCCGCTTTTGTGCGGTATAACGCAAACGGAACGCTGGACAATACGTTTGGTACCGGTGGCCGAGCCGTCATCACTCCTGCACTTTCAGTTCAGTCAATTGCCCTCCAACAGGATGGCAAGATCGTGGCGGCAGGCTACACCGGCGGAACTGGCAGCGACTTCGCCATTACTCGCTACAACTCCAATGGCTCGCGCGATGACGGCACTGGGAGTGATTCGACGCCCGGAGATTCATTCGGCGTCAATGGCTCAGTGACCACCGACTTCACCGGCCCCTCGGGATTTGATATTGCCTACGCGGTCCGCATTCAGACCGATGGGAAGATTGTCGTGGCCGGCGACATCAGCCTGGCCCGATATAACACCAACGGCACTTTGGACCCGAGTTTCGACGGCGACGGTAAGGCCACAACGATTGTTTCTCTCCGCGCCCTCGCTATCCAGACAGATGGAAAACTCATGGGGGCAGGCATGACTGGAGGAAGCGCCTTTACGCAATCGACGGCGGCCAGAGATTTCGCCCTGGTCCGATTCAATACTGACGGAACTCTAGACACAACGATGTGCACGGGTGGCGCAGTTACTAGCGACTTCTTCGGCAGCACAGATCTGGCCTACTCGATCATCATCCAACCTGACGGCAAGCCGGTGCTCGGCGGAGTTACCTACGCAGGCGGCTCGACTGACTTTGCCCTCGCCCGTTACAACACAACCTCAGTTACGCCCGATGTCTCGGTATCAGTGTCGCCTTCAGCCACCACTGAAGATGGCGCCTTTGAAGAGGGCGCTACGGAATTAATACCTTTGACATACAGGTTTGCGCGTTCCGGAAGCACCGCCTCCCCGCTCACCGTTAATTTCTCTGTAGGGGGAACGGCTATCTTCAATAGTGATTATTCACAGACTGGCGCATCGACCTTCACCGCGTCGAGCGGGACAGTGATTATCGCGGCCGGCGCCTCCAGCGCCGCGGTCACCATCGCCCCCACATTCGATAACTTGGTTGAATCAAACGAGACCGTGATCCTCACGGTAACTTCGGCTACTGGTTACAACGCCGGCAGTCCGAGCTCAGCGACCGGGACCATCCTCAACGATGATCCGACGCCTAATCTCTCCATCAACGATGTGCAAATTGCAGAAGGCAACAGCGGGACCATTAATGCGGTTTTCACAGTCACGTTGTCAGCCCCAAGTAGTTTCGCAGTCACCGTGAACTTCGCTACCGTTGACGGCACCGCCACGCAGCCCAGCGATTATCAATCAACCACCGGGCTGCTGACCTTTAACCCGGGTGACGTTTCGGAACCCATCTCCGTCCCGGTAAACGGAGATACTGACGGCGAAGCCAGCGAAACCTTCTTCGTGAATCTTTCCAACCCTGCCAACGCCACCATCGCCGATAACCAGGGTCAGGGCACGATCCTTAACGACGACATTCCGGTGTTGAACTTCAGCCTCGCCAATTACACGGTGTCCGAGAGCGGCGGCTTTGCTCAAATTACCGTCGTGCGAACGGGAGATCCGGTGCCGGCAGTCAACGTGGATTACCTGACCACCGACAATAGCAACCCTGCCGATTTCGTTCTGTGTAGCAGTAATCCGGTTGGCACCGCCTCGTCGCGCTGTGATTTCAACACCGCCCTCGGTACCCTCAATTTCTTAACCGGCGAAACCTCCAAGACCTTCAATGTCCTCATTACCCAGGATTCCTACGTCGAGGGAATGGAAAGTCTGCTACTCTCTTTGAGTAATCCAACCAATGGGGCCACGGTCGGCAACCTCAGCAGTTCAACCTTGCAGATTATCGACGACTCCCCCGAGTCCACCACTAACCCCATCCTCGATGCGCGCAACTTCGTCCGCCAGCAATATCACGACTTCCTCAATCGTGAGCCCGACCAACCCGGCTGGGACTACTGGACCGATAACATCACCAGGTGTAACGAACCGGCGCGGCGTCCGGCCGGACAAACTGTCGATCAGTGCATCGATAAGCAGCGTGAAACGACCAGCGCGGCCTTCTTCCTCTCGCCGGAGTTTCAGTACACCGGGCTCTACGTTTATTCAGTCTACAAAGGCAGTCTGGGCCGCATGCCCAACTTCCTCGAACTTATGCGAGACGTCCAGCAGGTCTCGCGCGGGATTGTCGTCGGCAATTCCCTCTCCGGCACGATTATCGAACAGAACCGCGCCCAGTATGAGACGGAGTTTATCAACCGGGCGGATTTCGTCAGCATCTACGTCCTACTGGATAACCAGGGTTACGTGGATAAGCTCTTCCAGACGACGGGTGTCACCGTCAGCGCCGCTGACAAACAAGCGCTGGTCAACGGTCTTAACGGTGCGATGGAGACGCGGGCCACGGTGCTGCACAAAGTTACCAATGGCACCCGCGTTATCGCCGAAGGCCAGGTTGACATCATCGCTGCGTACGGAAAGGCGTTCAGCGATTCGCAGTTCACGCCGGCGTTCGTGCAGATGGAATACCTCGGTTACCTGCGCCGAAACTCTGACGCTGCTGGATTCATTTTCTGGCGCGACAAGATGAACTCGTTCGGCGGCGACTTCCTGAAGGCGGAGATGGTGAAGTCGTTCCTGATGTCGCCGGAGTATCTGCAGAGGTTTGCCGCGCCTTGATGGGACGCTGATTCGGATCGAACTAGGAAGTAATCGCAACTTTTGGAGTGCGGCGGCTTGACGCCGCTTTGTTAGGCGGCGGCTTGACGCCGCTTTGTTAGGCGGCGGCTTCGACGCCGCTTTGTTAGGCGGCGGCTTGACGCCGCTTTGTTAGGCGGCGGTTCGACGCCGCTTTCGTAGCCGGCGCCGCGACGCCGCCCTCGGTTCGGTGAAAGCAACGCGGGTTTATACATCTAATGTGATTCGGTGCTTGACCCTAATCTGCCGAAGCGGCGTCAAGCCGCCGCGGACCAAAGCGGCGTCGAGCCGCCGCACTCCAAAGGTTCTAGTTCTTCTAATGGCAGCCTGGACACATCTTTTAGCAACGGAGGCAGGGTGCTCACCGCGTTCACCGCTTCGGCAGCAGCTTTGGTTCGTGCTGTTTCGTGTGCGTTCGTGGATCGCCTTCGCTAATTCGCCAGGCTGCCGTACGGTGCCAACTGATCCGCGATCTTGCTCTTGTCGCCAACCACCACGATTGTCATTTGGTCGCCGACCAAATATTTTTGCGCCACCCGCTGCACATCTTTGGGCGTGATGGCGAAAACATTCTGTACGTAGTTGGTCAGATAAGTTTCCGGCAGCCGGTGCAGGTCCATGAAGGCGATCTGCCCAATCAATCCTTGGCGCGAGGAGTTGCGGATGACAAAAATTCCCGCCAGGTAGTTTTTGATACCCAGCAACTCGGCATCGGCCGGCGCTTCTTTTTGCAGCCGGTCGATTTCGTAGAAGATCTCCTTCATCGAAGGTCCGGTGACGGCAGTGGTGACATCGGCGATCTCAACCCAGTAAGCATCTCTAAACCGAGACGAGATCTGGCTGTTGGGTGAATAGGTGTAGCCCTTTTGCTCGCGAATGTTTGCAGTGATGCGTGAAGCGAATGAGCCGCCAAGCAGTGCGTTCGTGATCACCATTGGCACGTAGTCGTCGTTTCCCGGGGCAACTACCGGCAGCCCGATATAGAGAGTAGACTGCGCCGCTCCGGGACGGTCGATCAAATGAATAGCTCGTTTGGAAACCGGCTTGGGGATATCTTCGATGGACGCGGCGCCCCGACTCCACCCGCTAAACGCCTGGGTAATGGCCTTCTTCATCGCGGCTGAGTCGAATCGGCCGGCGACGTAGATGTGCGTACGGGCCGCCCCAATGTTGTCTTTGTAAAACTTCTGCACATCTTCGATTTTGTAGTTTGTGATCATCTGCTCCGTTGGGAAGATGCGGCCAAAGGAGTGATTCGGATAGAGCACACTGCGAAAACGTTCGAACGCCAACTGACCTGGCTGTGACCTGGCAATCGTGATCCTGCGAATGTAGTCATTCTTCAGACGCGCCAATTCCGATGCCGGCAAGTTAGGATGCTGCATTACGTCTGCAATCAGGCCGACCATTTCAGGTCCAAACTCCGAGAGCACGTCAGCGCCCACCGTAGTTTGTTCGACACCTACACCGATGCCTAAGTCTCCTCCCATCCGAGCAGACTCCTGCGAGATCTGTTCGGCCGAGCGAGTGACGGTGCCTTCCTTCATCAGGTCACCAGTCAGATCGGCCAGCCACGTTTGCTCGGCAGACTCGTTGAGGTTGCCGGAATTAACGATTGCGCTGATGGCCACCTTGGGGATGCTGCCATAAGGAATCATCGTGACCTTCAGCCCGTTGGGCAGAGCAAAAGTCTCTTTCACCGGTAGCGTGAACGATTTGGGTTTGCCGCCCTCGGGCGGCG
>DATKIS010000889.1:0-3115 GCA_035543975.1 Pyrinomonadaceae bacterium | reverse complement strand
TTCACCATTCCGCCCTTTCCGCAGAACGGCACTAGTGCTTTGGCCGCCACCGTCAACGTTGGTGCGCCGGTGTCGATGAGACTCATCGCAGACCCCGGCGACTGGGACCGGACCCAACATGGCATCGCCCTCGGCGAATCGGGCGTACCCGCCAGTCCGCACTTTAAAGATCAGCTTGATGACTGGCGCGCCTCGACTCCGCGGGTGTTTCCATTCAGCGAAACGGCAATTGCCAAGGCAACGAAGCAGACGATGACGATGGAACCAAAACGATAGCGCTGGGAGCGCAGACATCCTGTCTGCAATGAGCGCAAGGCGCGAACAGATTCTAGATGACTGGTTCGAACCCCTCTAAAAGTCCTCCCGGTTGGCACAGCCGGGGCTACTTGCCTCACTTCGACGGGGGTCAGATCCCCCAATTCGTTACCTTCAGGTTAGCCGACTCAATGCCTCAGCAGCTCTTGGACAGATGGCGTCTGGAGCTTGCCAAAGAACAGAATGTTGACATTGACGCAGCTCTGCGTAAGCGGATTGAGTTGTATCTTGATCAAGGTTATGGGGAGTGTTTATTGAGGGATCCACGCACCGCAGAGTCAGTACAGAATTCATTCCTGTTTTTCGATGGTGACCGTTACCAGCTTACGGCTTGGGTGGTGATGCCCAATCATACCCACTTGCTACTCACACCCTGCGCCGGCCATGAACTGTCTACTATTCTGCACTCACTCAAATCTGATACGGCTAACGAGGCCAATAAAATCGCCCGTCGAAGCGGACAATTCTGGCAACCCGAAACGTTTGATCGATATATTCGTGATGCACGCCATTTCCAAAATGTGATTGCCTACATTGAAAACAATCCGGTGAAGGCGCACCTTTGCAGAAAAGCTGAAGACTGGCCTTACAGCAGCGCTTGGTTCCGAAAGAGAGGGCTGTGAAAGTGCCAACGTCATTCGCGCTGCGCGCTCATTGCAGACAGGATGTCTGCGCTCCCAGCCAAGCCTGGCGAGTTTTCTGTGCGATTGAATTACCACGGGCTGTGCGAGAGGAATTCACTCGACATATTAACCGCTTGAAGAAGACCGTGCCTGGCGCCCGAGCAAGCTGGGGCCGCGTAGAAAACCTTCATCTGACCCTGAAGTTTCTCGGCGACATACCCGTCGCATCAATTCAGGGTCTGTCCGCCGCCGCGGGTCGGTCTGTCGCGGGCCTGTCACCCTTCAGAATCAGCCTGGAGCAAACGGGAGTGTTTCCGCCCCATGGCGCGCCGCGGGTCTTATGGATCGGGGTTAAGGACATGGAAGGAAAGCTCGCGGCACTGCACGCGCGTTTGGAAATAGAAAGCGAGAAGGCGGGTTTCCCAAAGGAAACGCGCACCTTTCACCCACACCTGACGCTGGCGCGACTGCGCAAGCCTCAGCATGCGCGAAGGTTGGCTACCGCACACCTGGCGCTGGCGTTCGAACCTGCGGAAATCGAAGTCGCTGAGTTGTTGGTAATCAGAAGCGAACTGAGGAATGAGGGTTCAAGGTATACGACGATCTCGCGCCATCAACTCCTCGCTCAATAGCGCCATTCTTTGGAGTGCGGCGGCTTGACGCCGCTTTGGTCCGCGGCGGCTTGACGCCGCTTTGCTCCGCGGCGGCTTGACGCCGCTTTGGGCCGCGGCCGGCTTGACGCCGCTCTTCCTAAGTAAATATCTAAGAAGCATTCCCACCAGGCCAATCTTCCCTCGTGATATGTATTTGCAATTCAGGTAGCGGCGTCAAGCCGCCGCCTGCCAAAGCGGCGTCGAGCCGCCTTACTCCAAAAAGTTGGAGAGTTAACCTATCTCAGCTCCCGTGGCTTCGGAGGCGGCGGTGAGTTCGCTTCCCCACTCTGCCCTCCAGTCGCTGCCAACACTTCCTTGATCGCTCCGACACTCGAGAGCATCGCCGACGTCTCGATCGGCATGAAGATCACTTTTGAGTTGTTCGTCTTCGTCATGTCGCGCAGGCTGTCAATGTAGCGGGTGGTGATTAAGTACTGGCCCGGGTCGCCGCTGGGAATGGCCTGAGCAATCCGGGAGATCGCTTCTGATTCCGCTTCGGCATGTCGCAAACGCGCCTGGGCAGCGCCCTCGGCTTGCAAAATCGCAGCCTGCTTGTCGCCCTCGGCACGCGTGACCGCAGCTTGCTTCTCGCCTTCCGCGCGCGTGATTGCAGCCTGCCGATCTCCTTCAGCTTGTAATACAAGAGCTCGGCGATTGCGTTCGGCGGTCATCTGCTTTTCCATCGTAATGCGCACATCTTCCGGAGGGTTAATATTCTTGACGTCAACGCGCGTGACCTTCACCCCCCACTTGTCAGTAGCTTCATCGAGGATAATTCGCAGTTTCGAGTTGATTTGATCGCGATTGGAGAGGGTGTGGTCCAGGTCCATCTCTCCCATTACCGACCTCATGCCGGTGATCGTCAACTGCACGATGCCGCCGACGAGATCATTCATTTCGTAAACGGCCTTGACCGGGTCGGTAATCTGCCAGTAGACCACCGAGTCTACGTGGATGGTGACGTTGTCGCGGGTGATTACCGGCTGAGGTGGCAAGTCGATATATTGCTCGCGCAAGTCGATCGATGTCAGACCGGGACGGGTGTTGGTCCAGTAAACTGCGCGCGGCCGATCGAGAAACGGAACCAGAATGTTTAGGCCGCCACTCGCAACCTTGTCGAAACGGCCCAGCCGTTCCACCAGCATCACGGTGGCCTGGGGGACGATTCTGATTGTCTTCACCGCGATAACCAGCAAGACAATCGCAATGAACCCGAAGAACAAAAAGGTGAGCACACTGAATACGGGATCCATAATTTACTCCTCGGCGATGGTGCCGGCTTGGGGATGGACAGACTTAGACGCGAAACTATATCGGATCGGAGTTTCCCCGACAAACTTTTGATGTCCAACGTAGTTTTGGAGTGCGGCGGCTTGACGCCGCTTTGGTATCCGGCGGCTTGACGCCGCTTTGATATTCGGCGGCTTGACGCCGCTTTGGTATCCGGCGGCTTGACGCCGCTTTGGTATCCGGCGGCTTGACGCCGCTTTGGTATCCGGCGGCTTGACGCCGGTACCACGTCTT
>DATKIS010000888.1:0-3381 GCA_035543975.1 Pyrinomonadaceae bacterium | reverse complement strand
ATGCAGAAACTCCATCGCGAAATGAATTCCACCCAGCTCGCGCCCTTCCAGTGACAGGTCACGCGGACGAGTAGCACCGCCGCAAAGCACCACCGCGTCAAACTCCTGCATCAACCGGTCCGCTGGATAGTCGTGTCCGACATGCGTGTTCGTCACAAACTGAATACCCTCGGCGGCCATCAGGTCGGTCCGACGCTCGACGACCGTCTTCTCGAGCTTCATGTTGGGAATGCCGTACATCAGTAGGCCACCCGAACGATCAGACTTTTCGAACACCGTGACCCAGTGCCCGGCCCGGTTGAGTTGTGCGGCACAGGCCAGGCCAGCCGGCCCAGATCCGATGACGGCGACTTCCTTGCCGGTGCGAAAGGTTGGCGGTTCAGCCACCACCCAGCCGGCTGCAAAACTCTTGTCGATGATTGCCTGCTCGATGGTCTTTATCGTCACCGGACTATCGCTGATGCCCAGGACGCACGAACCCTCGCACGGCGCCGGACAAACCCTGCCGGTGAATTCGGGGAAGTTGTTTGTGTGATGGAGCCGGCTCAGGGCTTCGCGCCATTGCCCCCGGTAAACCAGGTCGTTCCACTCAGGGATCAGGTTGTTCACCGGACAACCCGAAGCGGCCCCAGCCAACATTCGGCCGGTGTGGCAAAACGGCACCCCGCAGTCCATGCAGCGCGCGCCCTGTTCGCGCAGCGCGTCTTCGGGGGAATGGAGATGGAATTCCCGCCAGTCGGAGATGCGCTCCGCCGGTGGTCGGACGACTGGCAACGTCCGGGTGAATTCCAAAAATCCTGTCGCTTTCCCCATAGCCACCTATAACGAACGAATCAGAGCCTTCGATTTTCCATATGACATTTGACAGTTCTCATTTGTCATTTCCTCAATCTCATTCGTGTTATTTAGTGGATGGCGTTTTGGCCCAGAGCCGAAGAACGATCCATGAAATCTCACGAACCGACACCAACAAGAAGTCATAAATGACAAATGAGAAATGGCAAATGACAAATGGCAAATCTCCTTTTCAGACTTACTGCCCAGCGGCCCTTGCTAAAGAATGAGCATTCAACTCAAACGCCGCCATCTCCGCCCGTTCATGCGTCATGCCGGTTTCCATCATCTGCTTCTGCGCGTCGAGGACGCGCTTATAGTCGTGCGGGATGACGCGCACGAACTTCGGCAGCCATTCGTCCCATCCCAGCAAGACCTCGGTAGCGCGACTGCTGCCGGTATATTCCGCGTGGTGGAACACCATGTTCTTGACCGCCGCCATCTCTTCCGCGTCGGCGATGTTGGTGAGTTGGACCATTTGCTGGTTGCAACGTTTCGCAAAATCACCGCGCTCGTCGAGCACGTAGGCAATTCCGCCTGACATACCGGCCGCAAAATTCCGCCCGGTTGGTCCCAGTACGACCACGCGACCGCCGGTCATGTATTCGCAACCATGGTCACCCAGCGCTTCCACCACTGCGTTGACTCCGCTGTTGCGCACACAAAATCTCTCCCCGGCAACTCCGCCGATGTAGGCTTCCCCGCTGGTGGCGCCGTATAGGGCCACGTTGCCGATGATCACGTTTTCTTGCGGGTTGAAGGTGGCTTCTCGCGACGGATAGACAATGATCTTGCCGCCCGACAGTCCCTTGCCAACATAGTCGTTGGCATCACCTTCGAGTTTCAGGGTCACGCCGCGCGGCACAAACGCGCCGAAACTCTGGCCAGCCGAGCCCACAAACGAAAGCTGAATCGTGTCGTCCGGCAAGCCAGCCGGACCGTAACGTCGCGTAACTGAACTGCCCAGCATCGTGGCCACAGCTCGATTGACGTTGCGGATCGGCAGGGTCGCCGAGACGGGCGTGCCGTGTTCGAGCGCCGGTTGGCAGAGTTTCAGGAGGGTGGTGCTGTCGAGTGACTCCTCCAGCCTGTGTTCCTGCGGGAGCTGACAATAGCCGCCGACGGTTTCAGGCACATTGGGACGATAAAGGATGTTTGAAAAGTCGAGGCCGCGGGTCTTCCACTGTTCGATGGCCGTGCGCATCTCGATGCACTCGGTGCGGCCAACCATTTCGTTGATAGTGCGAAAGCCGAGCTCGGCCATCAACTCGCGCACTTCTGCAGCGATGAAGTGCATGAAGTTCACCACGTGGGCCGGATCGCCGCTGAACCTGGCGCGGAGTTGGGGGTCCTGAGTGGCCACGCCGACCGGACAGGTGTTCAAGTGGCAAACGCGCATCATGATGCAGCCCAACCCCACTAACGGCGCGGTTGCGAAGCCAAACTCTTCGGCGCCAAGTAACGCTGCCACCACCACGTCGCGACCGGTTTTGAGTTGCCCATCTGTCTCAATCGTAATGCGGCTGCGAAGATTGTTGAGCAACAGGGTCTGGTGAGTTTCGGACAACCCTAGCTCCCAGGGCACACCCGCATGCTTGATGCTGGAGAGCGGGGACGCGCCAGTGCCGCCATCGTAGCCGCTTATCAGCACCACGTCGGCGTGCGCCTTGGCGACGCCGGCAGCTACAGTGCCCACCCCAACTTCAGCTACGAGCTTGACGCTGATGCGAGCCAGGTGGTTCGCATTCTTGAGGTCATAAATCAGTTCGGCAAGGTCTTCGATCGAATAAATGTCATGATGCGGCGGCGGTGAAATGAGACCAACCCCGGGCGTTGAGTGTCGGACCCGGGCTATTTCCGGGTAAACCTTATGTCCGGGAAGCTGTCCACCTTCCCCGGGCTTCGCGCCCTGGGCGACCTTGATTTGGAGCTCTTGGGCATTGACCAGGTAGTTGCTGGTAACGCCGAAACGTCCGGACGCAACCTGCTTGATGGCGCTGTTGCGAGAGTCGCCGTTGTCCCCGGGCAGGTAACGCGCCGGGTCCTCGCCGCCTTCGCCCGTGTTGCTCTTGCCGCCGATGCGGTTCATGGCAACGGCCAGAGCCTCGTGGGCTTCCTTACTAATCGAACCGTAAGACATCGCGCCCGTCTTGAAACGCCTGACGATAGCTGCTGCCGACTCCACCTCGGTGATTGGAACCGGCGGGCGGTTTGACTTGAACTCCATCAATCCGCGTAACGTGCACAAACGACTCGACTGGTTATTCACCAGACCGCTGTATTCCTTGAAAGCCTGATAGCTATTTGCGCGGCAGGCATATTGCAATTTGTGAATCGTCTCCGGTGTGAACAGGTGAAGCTCGCCTTCGCTTCGCCACTGATATTCCCCGCCTTCACCGAGGGTTTGTTCGTGCGCTTGCCTGTTGGGGAAACCCTGCCGGTGGCGCAGCTTCACTTCTTCGGCAATCACGTCGAGCCCGATCCCGCCAATGCGGGAGGGCGTCCAGGTGAAGTAGCGATCGACGAAGTCTTCGTTGAGTCCGATGG
>DATKIS010000887.1:0-2601 GCA_035543975.1 Pyrinomonadaceae bacterium | reverse complement strand
TACCTCCGGCGTTTCTATCCAGGAGCCCCGCACGTTGCAGGCGCGGGGGTCGATATTCAAAGCGCAGTTTACCGACCGTCGTAGTCCGATTTCGTATGGTTACGACGAAACGATGGCCATCTACTTCAGCCAGTCGCCGTTGTTCCAGGTGGCTAACCCAATCCCGGGTCAGGGTGGTGGTCCCGGTGGAGCCGGCCCCGGTGGCCCAGCCGCCCGTCCATCAGGACGCGGTAGCTTGACGGACCCGGACATCGTCCAGGGAATGCCGCAGGTGATACCCGCTCCTTCGCCGACTCCTTCTCCTTCGCCAGGCTCAGTGGCGGTTGAAGAGAAACTTACCGAAGAACAGCGGCTGCAGCTCGGGGCCTACTTTACACCTCTGGCCCAGCGACCGAGGGTGGTGTTGCGGTTCTCTCCCGACGAAAGAAGTCTCTTGATCAGCGGCATGCTGGCCGGCGGTTCGGAACTGGCGAATGCCCCGGCCGTAATCGACGTACCGGTCGGCAGTGGCCACGTGATCATGTTTGCCAACAACCCGATGTGGCGGCATCAGACGCAGGGCAGCTTCTTCCTGATCTTCAACGCGGCGCTAAACTTCGATTCGCTTAATACTGAACGGACAGTGCCGCCGGCAAGGGCCCGGCCAAGCCCCACGCCAACCGAGGGGCAGTAAGTCAGAACCGCCTGCGTCAGCGGGCGGCGGGCTCCCGGCGCAGCTGGACGCGAAACATCGATCCACGAAAGGGGGCAGTAGCCCGACCGTCAGCGAGGGTCGGAGACGGGATTTACCCATGTCACACAAAGTCACTCGACGGGAATTTGTCGGCACGGCGTTAACGGGGGCTGCCCTCGCCGCCGGAGTCCCCAATCTGGCGCAGGGACAGGCCGTTCGTCCAAACATCCTCTTCATACTCGCGGATGACATGGGGTACGGTGATCTGAGTTGCTATGGTCGCCCTGATTATCAAACGCCCCAATTGGACCGTCTGGCCGCGCAGGGTGTTCGTTTCGTCAACGCCTATTCCGCCGCGCCTTTGTGTACGCCCACGCGTTGCGGCTTCATCACCGGCCGCTACCCAGCGAGAACTCACATCGGTCTTGAAGAACCTCTGACCGAAAGAGCAGAACTCGGTGAGAAGGCGCTGACCTTAGGGCTTCCGCAAGACCACCCGACGGTGGCTTCATTGCTGAAGCAGAGCGGTTATCAGACGGCCCTGATCGGCAAATGGCATCTTGGCTATTTGCCAAACTTCGGACCAATCCAGAGCGGCTTCGAAGAGTTCTTCGGAATCATGAGCGGCGCCGCCGACTTCTTCACCCACAAAGACATGGGCGGAGATGGCGATCTCTATGAGGGCAAAGTCTCCGTGGAACGCATCGGCTATATGACGGATATGCTGACCGAGCGTGCGGTCGAGTTTATCTCCAGTCGTCGTAAGGGCCCGAAAGCTCGAAACCCGTTCTATCTAAGTCTGCACTACACCGCGCCACACTGGCCCTGGGAAGGGCCGCGCGACCAGGCGGTGAGCCGCGCCCTGGGACGAGGCTATGACGGTTTCACGGCGGGCGGTTCATTGAAAACGTACGCGGGAATGATGAAGAGTTTGGACGACGGGATTGGAGAGGTTTTGCGCGCACTCGATCGCGCCGGCATGACTCGCAACACGTTGGTGATCTTCACGAGTGACAACGGGGGCGAGCGCTTTTCCTATAACTGGCCTTTTCGAGGGCAGAAGTTTTCGCTGTGGGAAGGCGGCATTCGCGTGCCCGCAATCGTGCGTTGGCCCGGCCCGGTTCCCGCGGGTGTGGTAACGAAACAGGCGGCGATCACGATGGACTGGACCAGCACCATGCTGGGCGTCGCGGGCGCTAAAGCTGTACCTGGTTATCCACTCGATGGAAACGACTTGT
Source organism: Pyrinomonadaceae bacterium (assembly GCA_035543975.1). Lineage (GTDB taxonomy): Bacteria > Acidobacteriota > Blastocatellia > Pyrinomonadales > Pyrinomonadaceae > PSRF01. Next base: position 690 of record DATKIS010000887.1, on the reverse strand, counting down.
TACCCGTCATCCGCGGGACTTCCCCGAATTACGACCGCACCTTCTTCTGGCGCACCTCGGTGCAGGACGCCGTACTCAAGGGGCATTGGAAGTATGTCAGGGACGGTGCAGCGGAATACTTGTTTGACCTTTCAGTTGATGAGCGAGAACAAGCGAACTTCCGGGAGCAGAATCCGGCGATGTTCACCCAACTTCGCGACGAATTTAAGCGTTGGGATGCGACTCTCCTGACGCGCCCGCCGGCCAGACAGCGTTGAGTTTTCACCGGCAGTGAGGACCGTGAGGGAGCTGTCAGAACCGCCTGCGTTAGCGGGCGGCGTCCCATGGCCCTTGTCAGAACCGCCTGCGTCAGCGGGCGGCGTCCCATGGCCCTTGTCAGAACCGCCTGCGTCAGCGGGCGGCGTCCCATGGCCCTTGTCAGAACCGCCTGCGTTAGCGGGCGGCGTCCATCGGGGCAGTTCCGATGTCGTGCTCCACTCGCCCACAATGAGCGCGATCCGCACCGGGGCACTAGCCCGACCGTGAGGGAGGGCTTGTCACGTCCGGCTGCGTCAGCGGGCGGGCATGTTATCCTTATTCAGAGGAACACTGAACATGGCAATGCAGACCAACCTGGAAGCTTTGATCCAGGCTGCCAAGCACCTCTCCGACAGGGAGCGAAAGCAGCTTGCCGAAGCCCTGCACCCCCGT
>DATKIS010000886.1:0-5226 GCA_035543975.1 Pyrinomonadaceae bacterium | reverse complement strand
AAACCCGTTTTTCCCCGGGTTGCCAAAAGCGCAACCCGGGGCTGGAATTAGCCAACGCTTTCAGCGTAATTCAAAACATTCCATGGTTCTCGCGATTTGTCTCTCTAGTCTCTGGTTCGACGAGTTTTGCAAGAGGCTCTTTAGCTTGCTGGTTGCGCCAGAGGCAACTAAAGGTTGTACTCTATACGCCTGTCAGCGCGATTTCTTCTGCGATGCGGAAACAGATGCGCGATGAAGGAAGAATATCTTCAACGGTCGGCGCTGGCCGCGTTCCTGTTCGCAGCGCTCTGATAAACTCCTCCACCTCCTGGTAAGAACCGTTGCGCAAATCGTCGGGCTCATCCTCGCGGGCAAATTCTTCTAGTTCGAGTCTACGGCCGCGCCAGCAATGAATCGAACGTTGCGGGCCGGAGCCCGCTACCACGCGCGCGCGCAAGTTCTCGCCAAACAACTCGTAAGACTCTTCGATGACACCTCCGGTCGGGAGCACTTCGATTTGGCCGATCGCGCCGCTCTCAAAGTTGAGCGAGATGAGATACCAAACGCACGAAAGTCCCGGTGGATGGTGAAAGGCTGTACGGTAGTCTTTGATCTCGCCGGCCAGGTAGCGCAAGGCATCGAGCGCGTGGATGGCCGTTGACCAGATGAAGTCATCTTCGTCGCGTTTGTGCCGCACCATGGTTGCCCTGACGTATTGAATATCGCCCGCCGCTCGGGCCCACGCCGCTGCACGGTTGAGGTATGGCATAAAACGACGGTTGACAGAGACCATGTGCGGCGTGCCGGTGTCGCGCGTCAGTTGTGCCAACCGCTCGACATCGGCGAGCGTGGCACCGAGCGGCTTTTCTATAACGCAGGGGATGCGGCGCTCCAGCAGCACAGCGGCCACTTCGCCGATGCGCTCGACTGGCATGACGGTCACGCATCCGTCGAGCTGTTCATTCCCGAGCAACTCATCAAGTCCCGCGTAGGCGCGATTGAAGCCAAACTCGCGGCAGAAATCTTCGGCACGCGCGAGGTCGAGATCGCAGGCGGCAACCAGTGTAATCTCGCCGGCGTGCGCGGCGGCGTACCGCGCCAGTGGCGCGGCGTGGCTCTCCTTTGAATGTTCACCGCAGCCCACAAGTGCCAGTCGAAGCGTCACGAACCGTTCCTCTGCTCTTCGCTATCTATCTCGTCGGCGTGGGTCTCGTCCACAATTCTTTCCGTATTGACTGAACCGAAGCCCCCGGCGCGATCCTCTCGACGTCCTGCGCGTCGATCATGCCCGGCGCTGCCGCCAGACAGTTAGCAGTCCCGCAAGCCGCGGCGAACCTGACAGCGTCTGCGCCTTTGAGCCGACGAGCGTGGGCCACCGCGAACCCCGCCAGCGAAGCATCGCCGCACCCAACGGCAGAGCGTGAGTCAACCTGTGGGGCCTTTGCGATTAGAGGCTCAGCATCCATCGACTCCTGCCAGAACATTCCTTCGGCACCGAGGGAAATGGCGACGCCGTGCGCACCGGCCTCGAAGATAATACGTGCCGCCTCGGCGGCGGATCGCGAATCGCTGATCCGGATGCCCGTCAGCGTTTCCGCTTCATCACGGTTCGGTTTCACCACCTCGGGGGCTTCCGGCAGGGCGGCGCGCAACGCCTCGCCGCTCGTATCGAGGAGCACGCGACAGCCATGCGTGTGGGCGAGACGAGTGAGCTGGGCGTAAAAGTCGGGCGGCGCTCCGGGCGGGAGGCTGCCCGAGAGTGCGACCTGCGCTGTGCCCTCATGTTCGGAGAAGAGGTCGCGGCAGAGTGTGAGCATTCGTTCGATTTCGCCGTCAGTGACTTGCCCGCCTGGCTCCAGCACTTCCGTGACCCTGCCGTCCGCCTCAATGATCTCAAGGTTGGTACGCGTCTCCGACCTGGTCACCACTACAGCCAGCGGGACTTCAACCGCCGCCAGTCTCTTCTCGCACTCGGCACCAGCCGGTCCGCCGAGAAAGCCAACCCACATTACATTTTCGCCGAGGGCGCGGGCCGCCATTGCTACGTGCGCGGCCTTGCCGCCCGGCAGCGGCTCGGCGGACGACGCGCGGTTCACATCTCCAACCGCCAGCTTCGCAACATGCAGGCGGCGATCAATCGCCGGGTTGGCGCTTACGCAGATGATCATCTGGCACCCGTCAACTCAGTCTAGTGGCGCTACGGCAGCGCGGTGCTGAGAAAGGACGGCCGATTGCCTCGCAGTGGCTCGCCGACAATCGGCCTTCGTCTCAGTTACTATGTGCAGGCCTTTAGTCCCGCACACCCTTCGGTCAACGCAACAAACTGATTGATAGCAGGCGTATAGAGTACGAGCTTTAGCTTGCGTGGTGGCCCAAGAAGCAACCTGAAGGTTGTACTCTATACGCCTGTTCCGAAAAACGTACCCTTTAGTCCGCGTCTTTGTCCTGGCCCATTCCGGTCTCCTCGGTGGGCTCGCCCTCTTCGCCCGTAATCTCGCTCTTGGTCGACCAGAGCTGATTGATGACGCGGAGCAGGATGGAGCCGCTCACCACAAAGACTACGAGCATGGCCAGCCCGTAGCCCACCCGACCGTAAAGGAAATTACCCACCGTGAAGAGTGACGACCAGATCATCATGCATCCCGTGACCCAGCCAACGAGCGCCATCGGCATGTTGTCGGCTCGTTCAACAGCTCCCTTCGCCAGTCCCGCCTCCCGCCTGATCCTCTCCCAGCCGGGTCCGGAGGGATGAACTTTACGGTAAAACTCTACCAGCGTCTGACGGTCGGTCTGCGGCGCAAGGTATGCGGCGAGCATCCAGCAAAAGGTCGTGATTCCGACAGTGAGGACTAGCCGCTGCGTCGTCGGCACCGAGTAGATATGTTGCTTATCTAAAACGAGGAAGATGATGGAGACGAGGAACGAGCTGACCATCGCAACCACCTCGCACCAGGCGTTGATTCGCCACCAGAACCATCGCAGGAGGTAGAGCAAGCCCGTGCCTGCGCCCACCTGAAGAATAATGTCGAAAGTGTCTTTGGCCGAATCGAGTACGAAAACCAATCCTGAAGAGAGCACGAACAAGAGGATCGTCGCCATGCGGCCCGCGAAGACGTAGTGCTTCTCAGAGGCGTCCTTGCGGATGAACCTGCGGTAGAAATCATGGACCAGGTAGGAAGCGCCCCAGTTCAGGTGAGTGAGGATGGTCGAGGAGTTGGCAGCCGCCAGCCCACCGACTACCAGACCTACGAAACCGACGGGTAGGAACTTTAGCATCGCCGGGTAGGCGATATCGTGTCCCAGCAGTGCCGGGTCAAGGTTGGGAAAGGCGGCCTGGATGTCCGAGAGCTGTGGATAAACGATGATCGAGGCGAGCGCCACCAAAATCCACGGCCACGGCCTGAGAACGTAGTGGGCGACGTTGAAGAAGAGCACGGCGCCGAGCGCGTCTTTCTCAGACTTGGAGGCCAGCATGCGTTGCGCGATGTAGCTGCCGCCACCCGGCTCGGCCCCCGGATACCAGACCGACCACCACTGAACCGTGATGGGTAAGATGAAGACGGCCACGGCGATGTCCCAGTTGTTCGTAAAATCCGGCAGCACGTTCAGGTAATTCAGCCCGCCCGGACCCTGCACCGCCGACACCTTCTCAATGAGCGCGCTGAGGCCCCCGACCTCCGGGATGTTGACCGCGAAATAGGCCGCCGCGACCACCGCCGTCATCATGACGAAGAACTGGATCAGGTCAATCACCAGCACGCCCCAAAGGCCGGAGTGGGTGGCGAAAGCGACGTTGAGGATTCCGACGGCCAGGAGCGTCTGCCAGCGCGGAATGCCGAACATGATAGCGCCGATCTTGCAGGCCGCTAGATTTACCGTGGCCATGATCAGGCAGTTGAAGAACAGTCCCAGGTAGACGGCACGGAAGCCGCGGACTGCGGTGGCGGCCCGGCCCGAATAGCGAATTTCATAGAACTCGAGGTCCGTGAGCACGCCTGAGCGCCGCCACAGCCGGGCGTAGAAGAAAACCGTCGCCACTCCCGTCAGCACGAAGGCCCACCAGACCCAGTTGCCGGCCACGCCCTGCCGTCGAACGATGTCGGTTACGAGGTTGGGCGTGTCGCTGCTGAAGGTGGTCGCCACCATCGAAATGCCGGCCAGCCACCACGGCACTGAGCGGCCCGAGGCGAAGAACTCTGAGGTGTTCTTCCCGGCCCTCTTGCCGAACACGAGCGCCGGGATGAAACAAATCGCGGTGACGAAGAGGGCCACGGCCCAGTCGAGCGCACCAAAGTTCATTAGGTAATCCTTTCTTCTACTGTTCTTCTACTGTCCCAACGTTGATTGGCTCATTGTCTGTATCTTGTTGATTTGATCGGGTTCACTCCAAATAAGTATTGGAATCGATTTCAATTCACCGCCGCTTACCTCCGGCGATCCAGCGATCTTGCGACTTCGCCGCCGTCCGTGCGGAAAGGCTGTGTGCCTTTCCGAAAAACGTACCCTGCCGTCCATCGAGGCTGTTTGCGTCGTTCGACGCCGAGGCAGATAGCCTCGACTTAAGTTCTTGAATTGCGCTGACGGAAAGCCAGAAGCCTTACCGCGCGGATGGCGGCAGAGCCGCAAAAGAACCCACCAGAATTTACGCCGCGCCTGGTCGGGACAATCGCGACCCTCCGCGCCATCGGGGATCCTACAGTTGAGAACAGATTCTAATCTTGGAAGATGAAATCTCCCGCACGGCATCGATCGCCGGCGCGAAGGCTTGCGCAGGTCGATCTCATCGCTCGACCCGAGCGATTGCTTCACGGCCAGGGTGAAAGCGTTCTTCAGTTCCGTGCCGAAATTTATCTTCGCAATCCCACTAGAGACGGCACGTCTGAGGAGTTCTTCGGGCACGCCCGAGCCACGGTGCAAGACGAGCGCCGCTCGTTGGCCCACGGCGTCGCGTATGTTCTCCAGTCTATCGAAGTCAAGCCGCACCTAGCCCTTGTAGAAGCCGTGCGCAGTGCCGACGGCGACAGCCAGCGCGTCAACGCCGGTCAACTCCACGAAGCGCGAAGCGTCTGCAGGGCGCGTGTAGAAGCGCGAGATGTCGCCCTCCTCTTCGTTGTGCGCGACATGCCCCAACTCGCCCTCGACAGAGACGCCAGCTGCGTGGGCCATCGCGACGACACGGCGAGTCAGCTCGGCGTTCTCCTCGAAGGGCAGTTTCGAGCCGTCGATCATCACCGAAGTGTAGCCGGC
>DATKIS010000885.1:0-5916 GCA_035543975.1 Pyrinomonadaceae bacterium | reverse complement strand
GCCGGCCGGATCGTTGTTTTGAATGACTATGGTAGCCGTCCCAAACGCCGTGGACGCGGATATCAAGCCCACTACCAGAGTGAGGAATAACGCGGGGATTTTTGTGTAAACGCACTTCATTGTTCTTCGGTTCCTGCTGGTCAGAGTGGTCTCTACTGTTTTTTCTCAACGGGCAGTGGATTTGGCTGGCCGTCTGTCGACTTAGTGGTCGGGTTCTCGATCAACTTGGGATCGATTCCGAAGAAGGCCCCGGCTGCCTGCGGGTTGTCCACGCACGATTGCGAGATGCTGCCATCCTGATTTACCCGCGCCACCGTCACATTCTGGAAACGACCTTTGAGATCCATCGACACCGACCCGTCCTCGTGCTGCACCTGCTCGAGTCCTTCGGTCGACTGATTGACCATGTCCTTTAAACCCGCCGCCAGCTTTTGCGCTTCTTCCGGCGTCAACGGCCTAATCTTCCCGGTCTGAGGGTCAACTTCGACGTCCTGTCCGGCGACTTTCACCTTTGTGTAGTTGGTTTTTTCGGTCACCTGCGGATTCCCTTCTGCCTTGCCGGCTTCATTGGTGCTGGCGCGCTGGCGCGACGCGACCGTGACTGCCGCGATGGCCAACAAAGCCACGGCGACCAGCACGGTAGTCAGTTTCATCCGCGAGGCTCGCTTGGCCGCATTCTTTGGTCTCTTGTGTTTGCTCACAACTATCTCCTCTTCCGTTATGTGGTTATTTAACGCGATTCAGGACTGTTTGCCGCGTGGACGGGCGTCTGGTGAGGGCGCGGGCGGCGGCGAATTACTCTAATCCAAAACTCCTGGGGTTTAAGTACACTGGGATACGAACCGATTTGGCCGCAGCCAAAAAGGCCTCAGCGAGGATATACCAATTCCGTGCTTGTCTACAGCGAATCTGCGGGCGACGAGTCGCCAGTCGGGGGTTAACGTTTTGCCAGACGCTTAGTGTCGAAAGCTATCGGAAACGTTGCCCGATCTGTTCCGTTCCGAAGCTCCCTATTCCATTGAGTCGGAAGCCAAACACCAGGCGGTTCTCCTGTCTCACGCCCACGTTGAAGGTGTAGTTCTGCACTGTGACGGCGCAACAGTCCCAGCTGTAGCCCATCGTCACGGTCGAGCTGATCAGTGAGGTATGTCCCTTCCCCGGTCGAGTTTGGAAGTCAAAGAAGAACGAGGCGCCGCCAAACAGGCCCTCCTCGCGATTGCCGAGGAAGAATGAAGGACTCCATTGCGAGCCGCGCAACGTCCCCGGCTCCTTGCCACGCGCGTCGGCGAATTGTTTGAGTCCAGGGACCAGTTCGATCGCCCGCGTGTAGTAGAAACTCTGGAAGGCCTGTACCAGCGGCCGGTTGATGCCGAAAGTCGTCGAAAGCGCCCGCAAGCCTCCGCCGCGCGTGTCGATGTCGGTGCGTACGTCAACAAAAACACTACGCCGGGGCCGATAACGGGCCTCGATGTTTAGCGGAGAAAACGCCCGCGGAACGCCTCCATAACTAAACCCAGAAAAGGTGTTGATGGGATAAAACTGGTTTCGCTGGCCCGGAACCAGGGCGCCGCCAAAGTAGCGATCAAAGAAATATTTCCCTCGCAACGTGATGGTCAGCGCTTCGTAAGGCTGGCTCTCCAGCGAGGCTTTCTCGTTCGTTCGCGCCGCTTTCTTTGCCGCGCTGCTCACGTTCTCAGTCGAACGCCGGGTGAAGAAGCGATTGGCAATCCCAAACTCGACTTCGTTGGTATCGGCCAGCGCATCCGCGTAGTCAAATCTGATAATTCGATCGAAGTTGTTGACGCCCTTGATGCGGCGGTAGGTAATGTAGGGTTCAATCAGATGCCGGAAGAAGAAGCTGCCATCGCGCCGATGGTAATCCTTGGCCAGCGCCGGCGGACGAATGTCCAATTCAAACTCGCCATACCCGCGAGTGATGTTGCGCGACAGGATGGCTCGATTAGTCGGGTCGATTGAGTTTGAATAAAAAGTAACCCGGCCGCCGGCGGTAGCTGTTACTGACACCCCACTAAAATAGAGCGGCAACTGCAGGCGCGGATGGAAGTCGAGCCGCTGAACAATCGAGGGCGTGACAATCGGGTCGCCGCCGGCATCGCGCCTGAACGAGATCAGATCTTCGACCGTTTCGCTTCGGCTGACGCCATCGGCAACCGCCTCAAAAGAAAAATAGAGCGGCAGCTTCTTAAAGAAATCCAACGGCGACCCGCGCTTCTCAATCGACAGGCTGGGCAACTCGCGAATCGAGATTCTGGAGTTTGGCAGAGACGTAACCTGGGAACGCGCCAGGAAGTTGAAACTAAAATCATTGTGGTCTTTGTTAACAAAAACCTGCGAGCGTTCTTCCGGGGATATCACCTGTTGGACGTTGTCGGAGAAAACCTGGCGGAAGGCGAGATTTGAAGTCACGTTTACGTCGGCAGCCGCGATGAAGCCGTTGGGGAAATAGTGAACGCCTTCCGCGTAGAAGCTTGACCCGCCCTGGTCCGGATGGTCGGCATCGATCTTGTGGCCCAATACGCGATCCTTAACCAGGTAAAAGCCGAGGTTGAGGAACGATCGCGAATTGGCCCGCGTCCGCAGGTCGGCGCCGAGGCCAATCCCCCGCTTCGAATAGATATCGTTGCGGAAAGTGATGTCGGCGGATCGCCCCAGAGTTTGATAGTAAGAGTTTGATATCCGGAATCCCTTGGCGCCAGAGCCACCGAAAGTCGGCGTCAAGAATCCAGAGGAGCGATCGCGCTGCTTGAGCGAGACGGAAGCATACGGCAGATAAAAGATTGGCACTCCCTTAACCCGCAGCTTTGGCGAATACACACTCACGCGATCGCCGGTCTTGATCCGGGCGCGGTGCGCATGAAAACTCCATTTTGGCACTTCTTCATCGCAGGCGGTGATCTGCACGTTAGTCGCCACGATCGTGTCCAGGCTGACTCGCTCTACGCGATCGGCGGTGAAATAAACGCGGGTGCCATCCTGAGTTTGATTGCTAAACCCGGTGGAGTCGAGAAAAAACCCGGTCTTGGTTCGATAGTTCCACTCCGCGCGCGAGCCGGTGATGCGTTGCTGGTCACCCTGGTCAAAGACGACGTTACCGTCCGCGATCACCTGGTTGGTCGCTTCATAGACGGTGACTTTGTCGGCCTGGAGGCGGAAGGTGCCGATGCGCGCATCGACGTTTCCCTCGTAAACAAAGACGCGGGCGTTTTCGGGTCCGGTAACTGCCTGAGTGGCGGAATCGACGCTCAGTGAATCGGAGCCGGCGAGTGGGTCCTGGCTGCGAGATGGTCGCTGCCTGACGGGCTGATCGTTCGTCAGCGGGTTGACGTTGGGCGTGTCGGTCATGGGGTTGGTGACCTTGCGATCGACCGGATTGGTTTGCTGCCCGCTGGCAACGCGTGAGGCTGCGCCGATGATTGCGCTCACGAGGGCAAACAGCAGAATAACAGTGGGAGTGCTGGAACGAAATGCTATCCGCAAGTGAAGACTAAGAACCTCCACGTCAGTCCCCAGGGCGGTCGCTAAAAGCGCCGCGCAACTCGACGTGCCGCACAATATGATAAAGCGCCGCGATGCTAACACGGAAAAGACGGTAGGGAGAAAGCAGCGAAGTGATGAGTCATGGGTGATAAGTGATTATAAGTGATGAGTCATGAGTGATGAGTCCATGAGTGATGAGTAATGAGTAATGAGTGAATATAGTGCTGAGTCCTGAGTCCTGAGTGATAAGTTGTGAGTTTGTAACAAGAGCGGTAGGTGTCGGGTGGGCGAAAGCTGCGTTAGCCAAAATACTCAGGACTCAGGACTCAGGACTCAGTACTCATCACTCATCACTCATCACTCATCACTATTAACACTATTGAGCTATCATGCGCCGCGATGGAAACGCGCCGGATAATGATTGTCGCTGGTGAGGCTTCCGGCGATGCCCACGCCGGCGCGCTGGTCCACGCCTTACGAGCGGCTGAACCCGAGGCAAACTTCGAATTCTTCGGCGCCACCGGCCCACTGCTCAGGGCGGCCGGCGTTGACCCAATCGTTCGTACGGACGATCTGGCCATCCTCGGCTTACTCGAGATTGGTCGCGCTCTGCCGAAGTTCTGGCGGGCTTACAAACAGCTCAAGCAGGCAGCGATTGAGAGACAGCCCGAGGCAGTGATCCTCGTCGACTGGCCAGACTTTAATCTGAGGCTCGCGCGCGCTCTCCATCGTCGCGGACTGCGAATCATCTATTACATCAGCCCGCAACTCTGGGCCTGGCGCTCCTATCGAGCTCGAACTATTGAACGCGACGTCGACCTGCTGCTTTCGATCCTTCCGTTTGAACAAGACTGGTACGCCGAGCGCGGAATCGAGCAGGTTGAGTATGTGGGCCACCCACTCGCCGGTGAAGTTCACGTCGCCTCCGATCGGGCCGAGTTTTGCCGGCAAACCAAGCTCGATCCCAAACTCCCGATCATTTCACTTCTGCCGGGCAGCCGTCGCAAGGAAGTTGAGCGCATTTTGCCGCCGATGCTGGAAGCTGCCGCGCTGATTTCGGCTCGCCATCCCGAAGTTCAATTCGTCGTCGTCGTGGCGCCGAGCCGTTCGTCGGACGAAGTGAGAAATATCGTGCGGGCCCAACGCGCCACTCCGGAACCCTTGCCGTCGTGCCTTCATATCGTTACCGGACAATCCCGCGAGGCGCTCGCCGCTTCGGATGCGGCTGCGGTGGCGAGTGGCACCGCCACCCTGGAAGCTGCTTTGCTCGGCACACCCATGGTCGTCGTCTACAAAGAGTCGATGATTAACTGGCACGTGCTCGGTAGTCTGATAACCGTGGATCACTACGGGCTGGTGAACTTAGTGGCTGGCGAACGCGTGGCGACTGAACTCATGCAGGATGACCTTAACGGCGAGCGCTTAGCGAAGGAGTTGCTGTTGTTGTTGGACGCCGAACGAAATGCAGCGATGCGCAGCCGCTTGGCCGAGGTGGCCCATGAGCTGGGAGAGGGTGGCGCATCGCAAAGAGCTGCTGAGCGAGTGTTGGATGCTTTGGAAGAGTGGAAAGAAAGCGATCCACGAAAACACACGAAGTAACTCGAAAGAAATCAGCCGGCTGGTTCGTATAGTTTCGTGGAGCGATGCAAGGCTGCGCTAAGTACTTTGACCCTCAAGTTCCTCCAACCGCTTCTTTAACTCTTTGATCTCTTCGCGCATCTGCGGCAGCCGGCCCAGGTGAGCATTCAATCGTTTGTAGTCATCGAGCGGTTGGATCGGAATCCCCCACCAAACGCCCGGGCGCACAATCTTGCCGGGGAGCACTCCCGCTTTTGACCCAATCACAGCGCCGCTCTGCACCCGGATGTGATCGCCGAAACCCACCTGGCCGCCAATTACGCAGTCGTCTTCAATCGTCACACTTCCGCTGATTCCGGTTTGGGCGGCGATCACCACCCGCTCGCCGATGTCGCAGTTGTGGCCCACGTGTACCATGTTGTCCAGCTTCGTGCCGCAGCCGATGCGAGTTTGGCCTAAGGCCGCCCGGTCAACGCAGGTTTGCGCGCCGAGTTCGACGTCGTCTTCAATGACGACTGTGCCCCGCTGCGGAAACTTGTGGTAGCCCATATCGCTGCGGATGTAACCAAAACCATCGGCCCCGATACAAACTCCCGCGTGCAGGATTACTCGATCACCAATCGTTACGCCGTCGTAAAGAACCACGCCCGGATGCAGCACGCAGTCGCGTCCCACGCGTACTTGATCGCCAATGACCACGCCCGCCTCGATGCGTGTGCCGGCGGCGATGCGGGCAACTTCGCCAATCGAAACGTGCGGGCCGATGTAAACCGTGAGGTCGATGTCCGCGGTTTCGGCAATCACGGCGGAGGGATGGATCTGCGGGTCTCGGCGTTTCGG
>DATKIS010000884.1:0-2486 GCA_035543975.1 Pyrinomonadaceae bacterium | reverse complement strand
AGACGGAACCTCAGCAATGGTCCGCGGGCCAGGTTGAAAGGAGCATGTGATTCTTCGAATGCGATCCGCGCGGTTTCGGCTTGCCGTTCCGGACGCGAGCGTCCGCTCACTTCCTCGACCTGCAATCGCAGCCGCTCCGGCGGATGGATGATTTGTACTACGCCACCTTCGTTGTTCTGGAACGTGGTCCGCAGCGACTCGTGCCGTTGCACGACTTCATTGAACGCTTGCTCTAATGCCTCGACATTCAGCTCGCCATTGAAGCGCACGGCACGATGCAGATTGTAGAACGGACTTTCCGGCTCTAATTGGTCGAGAAACCACAACCGCTGTTGTCCGAACGAGAGCGGTATCTCCCGGGCTCGACTAGCTCTTTCGAGTGGCGGCACAACCGCCAGTTCGCTCCCGCGCAACAACGCTTCGATAGCTTCACTGAATTCGCTCAAGGCGGGGTGGTCGAACAGAATTCGCAAAGGCAGCTCAACGGAAAACACTTCTCTTACGCGGGAGACGATCTGCGTGCCGAGCAAAGAATGACCGCCCAATTCGAAGAAGTTGTCTCCTCTTAGAATCGTCTTTACCTTCAGCACGTCTGACCAAATCCCTATCACCAACTCTTCAATCGCGTTGCGTGGTGCAATGTTCTCATCGCTGTGGTCGTGTTTGACGGGCTTCACCTGATCATCAAGAGGTCTGACATACTCGATTTCCCCGTCGGCGCGATAGCGCGCCCGATCGCTGGTCTGGTAAAGGCGGGCCCCAGGGGCACTGCTAAAGGGATCGGGAATGAAGCGCTCTGCTGTTGAGTCTGGCCGGTTTAGGTATTTGCGCGCCGGTTCTGCACCTCCCAGGAAGAGTTCGCCGGCTACTCCAATCGGCACCGGCTTAAGGCCCCGGTTGAGAATGTAAGCCCCCGTCGCAGCAATCGAACGTCCATCGATTAGAATGACATTTCGCGCGGACTGGTTCCACTCAACCAACACTTGCCGGCGTTCGGCTTCAGTCAATAATTCCAGTTCGCTTACCCGCTTTTGCGCTCCAGTGGCCAGCGCGCCCAGGAGCTGTTCGAGATGACCTTGCATTCGTTCGATTGTCTGATCGTCAAACCGATGCCGGTCGTATTGCAGGCTGAAAAATAATCCCTGAGCACTGTTATTGGCCTTGAGGCAGAGCGGGTAAGTCACTCGCTCGATTACCTGAACTGTGCCGACCTTCAGTTTCTGATTGCCGCCGGCAGTCTCTCTCAGTGAATCGGCGGCGGGAAGATTCTGAAAGATTACGAGGCTCCCGATTAAACTCTCTCCGCGGCTTACTCCGCTCCATCCATGTACCTCCACCAGCGGACTGTGCTCGAATTGCCGGCGATCTGCCTCACGATTTTGTAACTCCTTAAGCCACTCCTCTACCGTTTGCTCCGAGTCTACTTTCACTCTTACCGGTAAAGTGTTGATGAATGGCCCAACCATCTCTTCCACGCCTCTCAACTCCGGCGGCCTCCCGCTGACCACGCTGCCAAAGATCACTTCCTCGTCCCCACTGTAGGCGCTTAGCAAAACTGCCCACGCTCCCTGCACGACTGTGTTTATTGTGATCTGCGCCCGGCGTGTCATCTCCTGGATAGCTTCGCTTTGCTCTCGACTCAGTGAACACCGCTGCTCTCCATAGCGCTCAGCGGCCGTTTCCGCTGCTCGTGGAATCGTCTTTCCGTTCGCTGGTGCAACATTAACAACAGTTGCATGCTCAATTCCTCGCAGCTCTTTTCTCCAGTACTCCTCAGCCTTTTCCAGACTCTGCTTCCCAAGCCATTCGATGTAATCGCGAAAGGACCGAACCGGTTCCCGCTCCACTTCCTCACCTTTCACTAACGCCCGATAGCTCGCAAAAACCTCGGTGAGCAGCAACGACACACTCCAGCCGTCCAGCAAAAGATGATGAAAACTCCACATCAACTGATAGTGCTGCTCGCCCGTCCGCAGCACCTTCAGTCTCATCAAGGGTGGAACGGTCAACTCGAATCCTCGCACCCTGTCGGCACGACATAATTGTTTTATCCGCTCCTGCTGCTCCGCGGCGCTGCTACCTCGCCAGTCTTCTTCCTCGATACTCATCACCGCGTTTCTGGCGACTACTTGCAGAGGCTTCTCGAGTCCTTCCCACTGAAACCCACTTCGCAGCGGCGCGTGTCGCTGTACTGCTTCCTGCCAGGCCTCGGCAAACGCCTCGAGGTTTAGTTCTCCTTCCAACTGCCAGAGCATTTGATCGAGGTAAGCGTCACCCTCTTTATCCATCAAGGCGTGAAACAACATGCCCTGCTGCATCGGCGTTAGTGGATAGATGTCTTCCACTTCCAGCTGGCCCACTCGGCTCATTATTCGATCCAACGCTGCCATGTTGATCGAGGCCAGCGGGAAGTCTGACGGCGTATGACCTCCGACTCCGGTTTCCAGGCAATGTTGGACCAGCTCTCGCAGAACGCGGTGGAACTC